>NZ_JACJQV010000178.1 GCF_014696875.1 Microcystis wesenbergii FACHB-1317
TTCTCTCAATAACAGAGGGACAGAGGTGGTTAGCTGAACGTTGGGAAAAACTGATAGTTTTATCGACGTAAGAAGCAGAAAAATTAGCTAAATTAACAGGATGTACTCTCAGACAATTTCAAGAGAGATAGGCTTTTAGTGGCTTGGGAACAGGCTTTATCAATCTATTCATAATAAATATTGGCAGAAGATTAAAGATTAGTTATTGTCACTAACTCTTTTGATTAGAAAAAGATAAACTTGAGAATTTTCATTCAAATTTATTGACTCAAAATCCGCTGTACTTAATTTAAATGAATCAACCCTACCCCTAACCCCCCTTCAAAAGGTTTGATCCCCCCTAACCCTAGGGCTGATTCATTCTCTAGTTTGATTCCTTGTTTGTCTGTCTTCAATCGCTTACGGGGCAAGCAAAGCAAGGCATTTTAAAAATTTTTCAGATATTTGTTCTGAGAAATTGACTGAAAACCTTGCCAGATAAGGATTTGATTGAATGACATTTGCGAGAATGAAACGACCCTAGGGTTAGGGGGGATCAAACCCTCATTAGTAACAATAAACGCCATAATACTATCCCCTGCAATATACCATTCTAAGATGGCAGTATCTTGATCAATTAAGGATTGAATCTCACTTAGAGGAATGCTTTCAAACTTTTGAGTTAAGCTAAAAGTGGGGTCTATGGGAGTTATTTCACGGTCAATGAGTTGATTTAATTCTTGTTTTAAATAATTGAGGTGAGTATAGTCATTTAAGATGGGTTGTTTTTGTTCATCTGGGGTTAAAATTTCTCCCCGATTGCGGGTTTGTTCTTGGATGGCTAACTGTTGTTCTTCCCCAATAATGGCACGACGGAGGCGATCTAATTCCGTAATAATAGTTTGGGGGATATCACCTTTAGGATAGATATCTCGTTCGGTAAACAATTGGACTAGATAGCGGGTTTTGCTACGTTCAATGTATTCTAAAGCGCGATCTTTTTGATTGAGGTTGAGATAGGATTGAACTATGCCATGATAAACATCCATTGCCTCTGAGAGGATTTCTTGTTGTCGTTGGGGGTTTAAGGCTTCGAGTCGGGTATTTTCTACGGCTTCGATGGCTAAGTTGTAGCCTTTGATGGCGGTTTCCCAGTCTTCTTTAAAGTTAGCAGCATTCCCTAAGTTTCGTCCTGTTCCTAAACAGTCTATAGGAAAAGCCGTCGGGGTATATACTTCTAGTGACAGGTTATAAGCTGTGATCGCTTTCTCTAGATTATCTGGCTTTTCCCCTCTGATGCGAATTGAATAAGCAGCACCTAGATTATTTTGTGTCGTTGCCCATTTTTCAGGAAAGGCTTCACGGGTATATACTTCTAATGACTGCTTATAAGCTGCAATAGCTAACTCCAGATTATCTGCCCTTTCCCCTCTGATGCGATTTCTATAAGCATTCCCCAGATTATTTTGTATCATTGCCCATTTTTCAGGAAAGGCTTTACGGGTATATACTTCTAATGACTGCTTATAAGCCTCAATAGCAAACTCCAGATTATCTGCCCTTTCCCCTCTGATTCTCTCACTATAAGCAGTTCCCAGATTATTTTGTGACCTTGCCCAATCTTCAGGAAAATCTTCACGGGTATATACTTCTAATAACTGCTTATAAGCCTTAATAGCTAACTCTAGATTATCAGCCCTTTCTCCTCTGATGCGATTTCTATAAACAGCCCCCAGATTATTTTGTGACCCTGCCCAATCTTCAGGAAACGCTTCACGGGTATATACTTCTAAAGACTGGTTATAAGCTTTGATCGCTAACTCTAGATTATCAGCCCTGTCCCCTCTGATGCGAATTGAATAAACAGCACCCAGATTATTTTGTGTGTTTGCCCATTCATAAGAAAAGTCACGGGTTCTTACTTCTAAAGACTGGTTATAAGCTTTGATCGCCGACTCTAGATTATCAGCCCTTTTCTCTCTGATTCTCTCACTATAAGCTATCCCCAGATTATTTTGTGTCCTTGCCCAATCTTCAGGAAAAGCTTCACGGGTTCTTACTTCTAAAGACTGGTTATAGGCCGTGATAGCTAACTCTAGATTATCTGCCCTTTTCCCAAGAATGCGACTTTGATAAGCACCCCCCAAATTATTTTGTGTCATTGCCCATTGTTCAGGAAAAGCTTCACGGGTATGGACTTCTAAAGACTGGTTTAAAGCTGTGATCGCTAACTCTAGATTATCTGCCCTTTTCCCTCTAATGCGATCACTATAAGCATTCCCCAAATTATTTTGTGTCCTTGCCCAATCTTCAGGAAAGGCATCACGGGTATATACCTCTAAAGACAGGTTATAGGCTGCGATCGCTAACTCTAGATTATCTGCCCTTTCCCCAAGGATGCGATTATTATAAGCAGTCCCCAGATTATTTTGTGTTTGTCCCCATTCATCAGGAAAAGCTTCACGGGTATGGACTTCTAAGACAGTGTGATAGCCTGTAATAGCAATTTCTAGATTATTAGCCCGACTTCCCAAAGGAAACTGTGAAATATCAATACATAAATTTTGAATCACCCCGGCAATAACTGCCACTTCTTCTGGTTTCCCTTGAGAAAACACCTTCCTAGCCCATTGTTGCAACACTTGGGCAAAAGTATCATCTAACAGATGTTGACGGCGTTGTAGGATAGGATAAACCATCGCAGGATCATTACTCTCTGCTTCTGCTTGTAAGACTTCTAATGGGACTTAGACAAAAAACAAATCGATAAAAGCCTCAACTCCAATCCCCGCTTGGGATTTACTTCGAGAAGCCCAAAATCGCTGAAACCCAGATAGATCAAGGAAAATCATAAATTGAGGTTAACCCTTTGTCCCGTAATGGTTTGAGCCTTTTTTGCTGCCCGAAAATGCCTAAGTCCCACTAATAAAAACTCCTGATATTCCTCTATACTTCCCGCTTGAGGGTTGAGAAACTGCCCCAACCATTGCGCTATATCGCGTAACAAAGCAGCAGGATTATTATTTCCTTGTTGTTCTAACCATGTTGCATAGTTTTCCATCACCTGCAAGAATTCGGGATCAATCAATTCCTGATTTGCTTGCAGAATATTATTGATTTCCTCACCATTAGTACAAGTGAGCAACTGTTCAATTAAATTAACATAAGCTTGGGCGCGTTGTTCATTCATTGTCTGTACTGTGATTGATGTGATTATGTGATGAACTGTGATTTTTTTTGAGAGAGACCAACCTTATGATTTAACGTGATACAATAAATATTCGTGATTGTCAAGGGGGGTCGCTGCCAAATTTGTTTGATATATTCCAAGTTTCTGCCTTAGAACATATCAAACAAATTACTTTTCTGCACAAATAACTGTCATTACAGCAACTTCTTTGGCCAATTGATCTCCTATTTCATCTTCAACAACGTCCAGATCGTAATCCATTTGTAATCCCAGCCAAAATCGCGGTGACATATCAAAATAACGAGCTAACCGAAGAGCTATATCCGCCGTGATACACCGCTTTCCGTGAACGATTTCGTTAATACATTGTTCGGGAACTCCAAGAGCCAGAGCTATTTGATTCTGACTAAGGTTCATTGGCTTGATAAATTCCTCTAAAAGAACCTCTCCGGGATGAATTGGCATTAGTTTATCTTCATTCATTATTTTACCTCAATGATAATCAACGATTTCTCCGTCTAGAGCATCACCGTTTTGCCAGACAAAGCAAATTCGCCATTGATCGTTAACCCGAATGCTATATTGACCTTCCCTGTCACCAACCAGACGTTCCAATCGATTTGCTGGTGGGACACGAAGATCTTGCAGGGTTTCCGCACGATTAAGCATCCGCAATTTTCGCAATGCCACTTGTTGGATATCTAATGGCAATTTACGCGAATGTTTACGTTCAAAAACTTTTTGAGCTTCTTTATCTTTAAAGTTTTGGATCACTCTCTAAACAATTTCTTATCCTACTTTTAAGTATATGACGTAAGGATGCTCCAATGGCAGAACTGGTTGGGGAACAGGCCAGACAGTGACTTCTGCGAATGCGTCTGGGGCCAAGATGACGCGACGACAAATGATCGCGGTAGCCTTCATGTTGGACATACTAACAACACCTTAGCCTGTTGTCAATGTCCCCAACAGTTAAAAACACCTCCTATTCTTCTATATTTCTCGCTTGAGGGTTGAGATATTGCCCAAAGTTTTGTGTTAAATCAATCTGCATGGTTATTATTGTATCCTTATTATTTTCACCCCGTTGCATAGGTTTCCATCACCGGCAACAATTCGGGATCAATCAATTCCTGATTAGCTTGTAGAATATTATTGAGTTCCTCATCATTAGTACAAGCGAGCAACTGTTCAATTAAATTAACATAAGCTTGGGCGCGTTGTTCATTCATTATTTTGATTGTGATTGATGTGATTATGTGATGGATTGTGATTTTTTTTTGAGAGAGAGCGACCTTATGATATAGTGTGATACAATAAATATTCGTGATTGTCAAGGACAAAGGATAACCTAGTCATAGTCGATTATTCAATCATTCTAATCATAGTTTAGACATTATTAAGGAGAAGGACTATGGACATCACCATTCATCTTAGCCAAGAACAAAGGGAAAAACTCGCCTACATCCAACAACATAGCGATCAGGATATCACTACCCTGCTCAATCAAGTTATTGAGCAACAATATACCAAACTACACCCGCGCAACTCAGATTCCCTTAAAGTGCTGAAAGAAAGCGGTTTTATTGGGTGTGGACAAGGTTCGCCCGATCTTTCTACTAATTATAAAACCATCCTGAAGGAAGAATGGTCAGCCAAACATGATTATAGTTGATACAGGCTTCTGGTTGGCCCTCGCCAATGAGCAAGATCATCATCATCAACAAGCACAGCTTGTAATTCAAAGATTGCGAGAACCCCTAATAACAACCTGGTGTGTTGTCACCGAAACTTGTTACCTTTTGCTAACTCGTCTCGGTAATCATGCTCAACTGCTATTTATTCAAAATTTCTTAGCAGGTGGTTTTGAAGTATTTGAATTACAATCAAATCATGTTAGACGAATGGAACAACTCATGGACCGTTATGAAGATATACCAATGGATCTAGCTGATGCTTCATTAGTAGTATTAGCTGAAAACTTAGGACACGGGAGAATTTTAACGTCAGATCGCCGCGATTTTTCAATCTATCGCTGGCAGGATAACCATACTTTTCAAAATTTATTCTTAGAATATCCTTAGTACTTGGGAATCAAATGAATAGGATTTTTGTGATTGTGTGATTGTCTAAAAACAATCTAATCATAGTCCATCATTCAATCACTCTCAATCATAGTTTAGACGGTATTGTAATTAAGGATTACCGGAAATAACAAACCTACCCACTGCCACTAAAAACCCTCCTACCGCCGTAATTAAAATACCAATTAATGTCCAAATTTGAGCCTGTTGTGAACCTTTAATTGCCTTAACATCTTGCTTCAGGTTATCGATTTCCACCTTTAATACCTGTCTTTCCCCCTTAGCTTCTGTTAACTCAATTTTGATGTCTGTAACATCTTTTTGTAAATTCTCTAATTTGTGATTAATTTGAGCTAAAATTTCCCCTAGGTTTTGTTCAATTATTACTGACATTTATATTTTTCCTCATAATCAAAAAGCTCCCCCCATCATTCACCCTAAAACTCAAAATTGTTGAGCCAGTTCTTGGATAGCAAAAAATAATAAATTTTATCCTTTTCACAAAGCATTTTTGGGGCGACGGTTCCAGAATTCGGGCTAGTCAAAGACTAAACCCGAACTTGACCGAGTTTTTTAATCCTCTAAACTAATCTTGACCGGATTAACTTTCCAAATCTCTTGACAATATTCCCAGATTGTGCGATCGCTAGAGAATTTAGCCATGCGAACCGAGTTAAGAATCGACATCCGCGTCCACTTGTCCCGATCGCGATAAGCTTCACTTACCTGTTCCTGACAATCAGCGTAGGATTGATAATCAGCTAAAAGCATATACTGGTCATCGTAGAGGAGAGAATCAACGATCGGTCTGAATAATTCCGGGTCACCATGGCTAAAATAACCACTCTTAATTCGATCGATCACTCCCTTCAATTCGCGATTATTTTTGTAATAGCTCATCGGTTCATAACCGTGTGCTTTCTTAGCATAAACTTCTTCTGCTGTCAAGCCAAAAAGGAAGAAATTTTCTGCCCCTGCTTCCTCGCGAATTTCGATATTAGCACCGTCCAGAGTCCCGATGGTGAGGGAGCCATTCATGGCAAACTTCATATTACCGGTTCCGGAAGCTTCCTTACCCGCCGTAGAAATCTGTTCGGAAAGATCCGCCGAAGGATAGATGCGTTGACCCAAAGAAACGTTAAAGTTAGGCAGGAAAACCACTTTTAAACGACCTCGGACATCAGGATCCTTATTCACAATTTCAGCCACAGCATTAGTTAACTTAATAATTAACTTCGCCATAAAGTAACCGGGGGCTGCCTTACCACCAAAGATAAAAGTGCGCGGCACAATATCGATCTGGGGGTTCTGTTTAATGCGATTGTAAAGGGCGATAATGTGCAGAACTGCCAGATGTTGGCGTTTGTATTCGTGAATCCGTTTTACCTGCACATCGAAAATCGAATTAACATCCACCTCGATATTGCGGGTTTTCAGCATATAAGCCGCTAAATCGGCCTTATTCGCCTGTTTAATTTCATACCAACGCTGACGAAATTCGGGATCATCAAGGTATTGTTCCAGTTTTCGCAATTCCTTCAGGTCTTTTAACCAATTATCGCCGATTTTTTCGGTAAATAGTGCCGATAATTGGGGATTGCTCAATAAAATCCACCGGCGCGGGGTGACACCATTGGTTTTATTGTAGAATTTTTCCGGCCAGAGCATGGCAAACTCTTTCAGGGTGTCTTTTTGCAGTAACTCGGTGTGTAAGGCAGCGACTCCGTTAATCGAGTGACTACCCACACAGGCTAAATTAGCCATGCGAATTTGTTTATTACCCCAACCAGCTTCTTCAACTATCGACAATTTGCCCAATAATTCCTCGTTATCGGGAAACCAAGTCCGCACATCGTCGAGGAAAAAGTGATTGATCAGGTAGATAATTTCTAGATGTCGGGGTAGCAATTTCCCCAGCAGATCCGCCGACCAACGTTCTAGGGCTTCCGGCAATAGGGTATGATTGGTATAAGCGAAGGTTTTTTGGGTAATTGTCCAAGCTTTTGACCATTCTAAGCCGTTTTCATCCACTAACAAACGCATTAACTCAGCGATCGCAATGGCGGGGTGAGTATCGTTCAGTTGAATAGCGGCGGTTTCGTGGAAATTTTGCAGATTTTTGTGGCTTTTTAGGTGAATGCGAATTAAATCTTGCAGGGAAGCGGCCACAAAAAAGTATTGTTGGGCGAGACGTAATTCGCGACCGGCGGGGGTGTTATCGTTGGGATAAAGGACTTTAGAAATGGTTTCCGCGTCCATTTTTTCAGCCACGGATTGATCGTATAACCCGGCGTTAAAAGCCTCAAAATTAAACGATTCACTCGCTTCTGCTTTCCAGAGACGCAAAGCGTTCACCGTGTTGGTTTTATAACCCGGGACGGGGGTATCGTGGGGAATGGCTAAAACCCGACGTTCCGGCAGCCATTGTACCCGTTCCTGTCCCTTATCATCGTGATAGATTTCCGTCCGGCCCCCCAGTTTTACTTCCACACTTTCATCGGGACGGGGTAATTCCCAAGGATTGCCGAAGCGTAGCCAGTTATCGGGGATTTCCACCTGCCAACCGTTTTGGATCATTTGATGGAAAATGCCAAATTCGTAGCGGATACCGTAACCGATGGCGGGAATTTCTAGGGAAGCGAGAGAATCAAGGAAACAAGCCGCTAAACGCCCTAAACCGCCGTTGCCGAGGCCGGGATCCGGTTCCTGTTCGATAATTTCCTCAAAATCAAGACCTAATTCCTCGATCGTCTCTTTGATTAGGTCATAAATACCCAAATTGGCGAGATTATTACCTAAATACCGCCCCATGAGAAATTCGGCCGAGAAATAGCAGACGAGCTTAACTTTTTCCTGTTTGTAGGTGTCGGTGGATTTCAGAAAACGACGCAGCAGGCGATCGCGAACAGTGTAGGCAAGGGCGACATAGTAATTGTAGGGACTAGCATTAGTGCGGTTAACCCCTTGCAAATAAAACAGATTGTCCAGAAAAGCCCGTTTTAGGGTTTCGGGACTCATGCCCGTGCGATCGTCTTCAACTAAAGTGGGGCATTGAAGCACTTCACGCCCATCAGCTATATAGGTTGTCTCCATGGGTTTTTGTTGTCCATATATTCGGGAGTTGATCGCCGATCATACCTGATAACGATATCCTTTATAGTTTACTTGTTACCTTTTAGAGAGACTCAGACATTTAGATTTCTATTGGTTTTGAGCGAAACGGCGATCGTAATTGCCGACAAAAAAAGGGTGAACCCTGTCCACCCTCCCACAATTATTCACAAAAAAAGCTTAATAGCGTTTTTTTCTGTCACCACCACCACCATTGAAGGGTGCGCGCTCTTCACGCTCGCGGGCTTCGTTAACTTTAATTGATCGCCCCATCCAGTCAGCACCATCTAGTGCCTCAATTGCGGCGGTTTCCTGGGCTTTACTTTCCATTTCCACGAAGGCGAAACCGCGTTTGCGCTGTGTCTCTTTGTCCACGGGAATATGAACCCTTTTAACTTTGCCGTACTCTGCAAAGACATCGACCAGATCTTCTTGGGAAATCTCGTAAGAGAGATTACCAACAAAAATAGACATAATACTTGAATCCTCGAACAATACTCGAAACGGTGTGGAGACACAAAATTCAGGGAGAAGCCGAACAATACTAAAGTAAAAGACTTACCGAATTAATACTGAAAACGAACTTGAACACCAATCTTGACTCTCCCCCCGATCATAACACGAAAAGACTGGAGTTAATGTTAACTTTTATTCTGCGGGGCAAGAGACTGTTTTGTCCATCGGTGGCTACTCCCTCAACCGCCAGCCTTTTTTTCCCGACGAAATAACCAAATCATCAGGGCCACCACACCAGTTTGTAGGGCAAAATTGGGTAAGGCGGTGGCGACGTCCCTGGCTGCCGCTAATTGGGCCAGAAACACCACCGCACCGATGAAACCAGAAGCACCTAAACCGAGATAGAGAAACTGCCGCAGACCTCGGTAGGGATTGGCGGCTTCCTCTTGCAAGCGCGCGTATTTTTGGGGATCGAGTCGAGGGGATTTGCTCATAAAAAAATCTTTCTAGCTTTGTATCTATTGTCCGTGATATAATCGGAAATTGGCAATGTGCCGATGTAGCTCAGTGGTAGAGTAGTTGATTCGTAATCAATTGGTCGTGGGTTCAAATCCCATCATCGGCTTGGGTTTTCCTCCTAAAAGTTGACTCAGAAATACCGAAGTCCGCCTGAATAAATCTAAAAACCTTGTTGGATAACACTTTTAGACTTTTTTAGACTTTTTGACCATCCAAAAGTGTCGGACCCCGGAGTGAGCGGAATGGGTAAAACCCCACACCCCCCCCTGCCCCTAGGGTCGTTTCATTCTCGCAAATGTCATTCAATCAAATCCTTATCTGGCAAGGTTTTCAGTCAATTTCTCAGAACAAATATCTGAAAAATTTTTAAAATGCCTTGCTTTGCTTGCCCCGTAAGCGATTGAAGACAGACAAACAAGGAATCAAACTAGAGAATGAATCAGCCCTAGGGGCAGGGGGGGTGGGGGCAGGGGGGGCCACACCCTACACCCTGCTCCCACCAAGAAACTTTTTCAGCAAACCCTAGTTACTGAAGAAAAGGTTGAATGATTTCTGCGATCGCTTGACGTTGGCAATCGTCATATCCCCAGCGTTCTAGAAAGGCTTGATATTCTCCTTGTCCTGTGTTTAAACTGGTGGCTAATTGTTGTAATTTTTCCCCTAAGGACGGCGACAATAACTCCTTAATTAGTTGACTGGTTTTTTCTTGGACTTTCTCAGAACCTTGGGCGTTTTCTTCGTCCCCTTGACTGCGATGATAGATAACCATTGCCGTGGACATAGCCAGATTTTTGACTAATAATTCATTCACCAGTATTGGGGAAGTTTTTAAAGCAGTGATGACTTCTAAACTAGGATATTCCGTAGGGGATAAATCGCTAGTTAAGTAAGTAACAAAAAATCCCCTAGCTCCATTTTCTGTCGAGACTAACTCAGTAAATTTCTGAGTGATTGTCTCGGTATCTAAAAACTCAATTTGACTTAGTAAATCTTGAGTTTGTTGGATAGCATTTTCAAAAGTTATACTCATATCCATACCTAGCCTTCTGTGAAGTTTAAGAGAAAAATACTAAGCATCTAAAGTATTTAACCAATTAGTTAAATCCTCCACTGTCGAAAAATCCAATAAAGCTTCCCCCACTCGTTCCAGAGCATCAATATTCAAGGTTATAATCCGACTCTCTAGAGCCACATCAATAGCTCCTAACTTACGTTTAATCAGACGAATAATTAGATTTCTTTCTCTTGCTAAACCCTGTTCTAAACCCTGTTCTAAACCCTGTTCTAAACCGCGGCGCATCCAACTGGTGGTAATCTGCATAACTCCCTCCTGTTCGGGTTGAATAAATGTGCTAATCTCCTGTTGAAATTCTATCTCCTCGGACGAGTTGAGATTGAGATAGGTATCGACAAAGCCTGAAATCAATTGCATTCTAGCGGCATCTAATCTTAATGTTACCAATAATCTTAGACATTGTGCCTTAACTTTTGCTCTATCGCGAGGGGCAATTTTCATCTTGGCCATCAAAGCGGCTGCGACGGGATTAGATTGATTGAGAAAATCCCGCCAATTCAAGCGATTTAACTGGACAACTTGATAGTTAAATTCTAACACTTTTAAGTCAGGAAACTCAATTTTGTATTGACGAATTGCTTCTTTTTGCGGACGATCATAGGAGAATATGACAATCGGATAAACTGGTAAGGCAAATTTTTGATGCAGACGAGCAAAATAAGTAAACATTCGCCGATTAAATTCCGGTTGAGAGCTAGACTGTGCTTCTAGATGAATTAAGAAAAATGATGATTGTCCTCGAAATTGAACTTGGGCGACTAAATCACTTTCATACTTTTCTCCTTCCGTGACATCGGTAAAGACTTCTTTGTCTAAAAATGTGATCTGATTAGGCTCTAAATAATTGATAATCTCAGGAAAAAACAGCTGAATAAATTCAACAAAAAAAGTTGCAATTAATTCCTTAAATAAACGATCATGGTCAATAACATCATTCATACCTAATAATTATCAACGAGGAATCCTTCAGCTTATCTTCATAACTTTTTGTAGTAATTATCAAAGATTTTCCAATGACTAGCACTAGGAGACAAAGAAATTAAATCCTCGATATTCCCTTCCATAGTAGCACAAATTTGAGCGCGGGGTAATAGCAAATCCTCTAGTAAGACGAGTAAGGACGAGGAGATAAAATGCCCAAGAAAGCGTACTCATCCGAACATCTAAGTTCAGAGGAACCGAAAGATAAATACAGAACCAGTCAAGACTCAGTGGCAACAAGAAGATGGCACTGGTTAGGTAAAATATCTTTAGGATAGACAATCAAAAAGGCGACAGTAGCTGTCGGATTAGATTATCAATATAGTTTTAAAAATTCTCAAAATATCTAATCAATTAGGAGAAGAAGGAGTTAAAAATATCAAGAAAAAGGGTCAGGAACATCCGAGAGGAAAAGAACCTTTATTGAAGAAAGAACAATTCCAAAAATTAAAATTGAATAAATTCAGGGAAATTTACGGTAATTTTGCCGGTTAAATCAATTCCCTGCTATCTCCACCAAAGCTCTTGCTAGTACAAGGGTTCTATCTAATTCTAAATTATCGATTGAGAATAGAAATAATTCGATGATTTTGAGGAGTTTTTTCCTGAATTATAGGACGTAGTTGTTGCACCAGTTCCTTAGAGCGTCTTATTCTTGCTTCTGGTAATAAATGCTCATGGGTATCGGCAAATAAACTAGAATCTGTTTGCAGATTAAGAGTTTTTGGATTGTAGATTAAAGGTACTATATTAGACAATTCTTCAATAGTTTTTTTAACATTTTTTACAGTAGTTTCATCGGTCTTAGCATAAACCCAAGAGAGAGAAACTACTAAATCAGCACCTTTAGCTTTTAACTCCTCTTGAAATTGAGCGATGCGTTTGAGGGAGTGTTGCGAAACAGGTCGATCAAATGTTCTAGCCCACCATTTACCTGTACGATGTTTGACTACGGTAGGATCTCCTTTTTCTGTGATTGGATCTGATAAATAACCCCTAGCTTTTCCTGTTTGTATAACATCAACAGCAGTTTTTACCATAGCGCGTAAACTAGGAACTCCCATTAACCAAGTCTCGGAAACTAATTGTTCTAAGGGTATATTTCCTAAACCAGGTTTTCCAATAGCAACACCAAAGGGAACCGAACCAAATAAACCATCACCATAACCAATACCATCATCATCCAGTAACATCAAATATTCAGGACTGAGAACCACTATATCCCCCGGACGTACCTGTTCTAAAATAATTGGGCAAATAACATTTAATCCCAAATCTCCCTGTAAACCAAAGTTAAAAACTGGGATTTTTAGCTCTTGTTCTAGGAATTGAGAGTTAATACTATATTGTACTCCCGACCCCCCCGCAAAAATTATTCGTCTCGGTGCTTGTATCTGCTTGGCAAAAGAGACTTTTTGTTCGTACATTTGTAGGAGCCACTTTAATTCACCACCGTAGTGTACGTTATAAAAAAAACCCAAAGACCAGGCCACCCCAACGGTAGCTAACCAAGGCCAAAAAGTAAACATTTTCTTCATAAGTTTAGCTCCTAAAGTTGAAGAACCAGGGGATAACTAGAGAATCAGTAATTTTAGTTCAAAAAAGAGATAATTGTCTTATCTTTCTTGCCACAATTGCCAAATAGTCGCCACATATTTCCGTCCTTTTGACAAATAATCCCAGAGATTAATTCCGGTTTTACTCTCACCATAAATGCGGGGAACGCAAAGATAAGGAACTTCCACTAACTTATAACCTAAACGATTGGCACGGGTTAATAAATCAATGCAGTATTCTCCATAATCTCCCTTGAAGCGAATTTTTTCTAAAACCTGAGAACGAACGGCAATAAAACCACTGGTATAGTCGTGAACTTGATTGCCTAGCATCACGATGGCCATGCGATTAATAATCCAGCTTAACATCCGGGCCATCACTCCGTGGGCAACATCATCACCCCCCGGAATCCAACGAGAACCTACGGCCATATCAGCTTTTTTAGCTCGAATCGGTGTGATTAATTGCGGCACATCTTCTGGAGGCATAGATAAATCACAATCCATCCAAGTAATAATTTTAGCCCCATACAGGTTAATTGCGTCGTCAATACCTCTTTGTAGAGCCGAAGTTAACCCTTTCTCGTTGATTCTGCGACACAAAATTACCCCCGATTGGAATTGCGAATCTTGGGGAGGAGTGGGGTATTGTTGGGCTAAATCTTCTACTATCTGCCAAGTTTCATCGGGAGAATTATCATCCACCACTAGCACTAAATAAGGACTAGGAACACTAGCTAGTAAACGTTCAATTAATTGACTAATATTATCTCGCTCGTTATAAGTGGGTAAAATCGTACAGACTAAATCATTAGCTGCTGGGGTAATTGTGGGCTTATCCTCGGATTTTTTGGCTAGTAAACCTGTCTCAGAAGCAGATATAACTATTTCATAGAAAGGATACTTACCAATGATTCCAGAGCGATTTATGCCAATTTGAAACTTTTGTCCATCTTGGCTAAATTCCAGTTCTTCCGGTGGGGATTCTAAGAGTTGACAAGGGCGATAGGGATAGCAAACGTAGGGAAAACTAAACAATCCTTGACTGAGTAATTCTTGGCATAGTTTAACCATGGCTTGACTATTTTCCACACGGAAGAAAGTTTTTTGTTTCTCCAAACCAAAACCCAAAACTTGTGCCGCATATTGATGAGAAAAGGCAACAATAGAATTAGTATCCTCTTCTATGCTTTTGATGGCTGGCGCTATCCCCTGATGGGTTTTATAGAAAAATTCTCCACCTTGATAAATGTTTTTATAGACACCTATTGCCATTAAGATTAAAAGTAAAACCCAACTTCCCTTGGCTAGTAAAACTTCTTGGTTCGCCCCGACAATTTTTACTTGTTCCACCGTTAATAAGGTAACAAAGGGGATAAGAGGCAATAAATATCTCGGTCCCCATTGTTTACCTCCCACCATGACTTCTCCCGGGGCAATATCGACTAAACAAGATACCCCTACTGTGTAGATAAAATAGAGAGCATAGACAAAAAGCATTTGTTTATCTAGAGATATATTGGCGATGTCAAATAGATAACAACTAGCTAAAAGTATCAGAAAGTAAATGATATTGTCCTTGACTAACGCCTTGGTTTTGACCATTCCTTGCTGGCGAAGATTGACGAGAACAGCCAAGATGATAATCGCCATTATACTAATTAAAGTTACGGGAATATCCTTGGCAACATTCAATTGTTGACCGCTCCAAGTGAGCAAGTAAGCTAAGGGAATTATACAGATAGGAAAATGCAGCAAAAAAGAGCTATTTAACTGATAAAAACTGGTCAGGGCTTCTTGAATACGTTTTTTCCAAGAAAACTCCTCAAGGACTAACAGAGCGTGAACTCCTAGAAAACGATTATAAATTAACTTATTGCAAAACCACAGTACAAACACACTAACAATCATACCTAGCACAAAAACAAAAGCTATTCGATTGGTTAGCAGAAATTCAGAAAAATTAAGATTTTGCTCGGTTGAATACCAAGCAAAAATTGAGGTTTGTTCTGGAGTTAACCCCAAGAAAACTAATAAAGTTAAAGTTGCCACTAGGGCCAGACATTCGGAGCGGAACCATACCGATAAACCCACTAGAAATCCGCCTAATAAATTGGGCAGCCAGCCACTATTAGCTGTATCGGGTAGAAAAAAAGCGATAACAATTCCCAAAAATCCTAAAGTAACAGCGAGGGTATGTTCACAATATATGGCACTGTATAGAGTTAAGGGAGAAGCAAAAATCAAAATAACTAATCCCAAAAGCCCCCCCCAACTGTCTAGGGAAAAAGCGGGAATTGCTCTTGAAAAACTGAGCCACAATACCCAAATTGATAGGAGGGGAATCAAGTAAAACCCCCGATAACCCCAAAGTTTATAAAAAAGGGAAGTTAGCCAAGAGAATGGAAAAGGAAAGGAGATATAATAACGTTGATTTAAGTAGTAAACAAAAGGGGGGCGATAACTGTATAAACCCTCTTGCCAAAGACGAGTAACCCAAGCTTCTGCGCGCTCAACTAAGTCAAATCGCCATGGACCATTACTTAGCTGACGAGCTAGTAAAGCTTTCAGCGCTCCATCGCCATTAAAAAAAACATCCTTGGGAACTGAAATACATAGATATAGGGAATAAAAGCAACCGGCGGCAATTACTACCCAAGATAAAAACTCCGTGCCAATTATCATAAAAGTCGGTTTTTATTCAAAAAATTTTCATCAATTTTTCATCCCTACTCAGCCTCAGCAAAAACTTGCTGAACTGCTTGGGCCACTCGCTCAATTTGCTCGTCCGTGAGAGCTAAACCGCTAGGCAGATAAAAACCTCTGCGTGCCAGTCTTTCAGCCACGGGACAGGAAACATTTTGCAATAATCCCATTTTGTGAAATACCGGTTGTTCGTGCATACACCAGAAAAAAGGACGCGTACCAATCTGATGTTCTTTGAGGCGTTTCATCGCTTCCATAGCATCAAAGTTAACCTCATCTTTGAGAACAACACCATAAACCCAATAAATATTTTCGGCATAATCAGTTTGAGGTAGGGGCAATTCTAGACAGGGGATATTTTGCAATAATTCCCTGTAGCGTCTGCCCATTTTTCTCTTGCGCTGGACAAAAGTTTCTAGCTGTTCTAATTGTGCTAAACCCACTGCCGCTTGCAGATTAGTCATCCTCAGATTCCAGCCCAGTTCTTCGTGAATAAAACGTCGTTGGGGCTGAAAATATAAATTTCTCAGGGAACGACAACGCTCAAAAATATCCTCTTGGTTGGTGACAATCATGCCCCCTTCCCCAGTGGTAATATGTTTGTTGGAATAGAAACTAAAGATACTGATATCACCGAAACTACCACAGGGTTTACCTTGATAGGTTTGACCGTGCATTTCCGCCGCATCTTCAATAATTTTTAAACCGTATTTTTGAGCTAATTCTAAAACTGGAGTCATTGCCACTGGTAATCCGTAGATATGAACCACCATTATCGCTTTAGTGCGGGGCGTGATTTTTGCCTCTATCTGCCCGATATCCATGTTCCAAGTCTGCGCTTCGCAGTCCACGACCACGGGAATCGCCCCGGCTTTGACAATGGCGGCCCCGCAGGAAATGATGGTAAAAGTGGGGAGAATCACTTCATCCCCCGAACCAATTCCTAACGCGACGATGGCCGCTTCTAAGGCCATAGAACCATTGCACACGGAAACGGCATACTTTCGCCCAACAGTGAGGGCAAAATTTTCTTCAAATCTCTGAACAAAGGGACCTTCGGAAGAAATCCAACCGCTATCAATACATTCGTTCAGATACTGTTTTTCCTTGCCCGCAAGTAGTGGCTCGTTGACGGGAATAAAGCTACTCATGCCATCTCTGCTCCCGCCATTTTAACCACGGTTTCCTCAATTCCTGTAAAGCGAGTTTTATCCTGATTACCAACGTAAGGACCTTGTTTGACTTCAATCATTTCTACTTCTTCTAAGACTTGGAAACCATGGCCACCTTGTATCAATAAAACCACATCTCCATCTCTCAAGATATGACTTTCTAGATATTGTTGGTCGTCATCATAGAAATCTACCCGCAGTTTTCCTCTTTTGATAATTAAGACTTCCTGGGTAAAAAATACTTCCCGTTGTACTTTGTTATGAACGTGGGGCATAATACTTTTTCCCGTCGGGTGTCTCATATAGGCCAACTGTTGGGAAAAATCATCGGGAGTTAGGAAATGAATCCCCTCTTGGTTAAACTCTCGTCGGAGAATTATCGCTAAAACTTTACCCTCTTTCGTGATTTGAGAAATTGGCAAAGAGTTAAATTGACTTTCTGGCTTATTTTTCTGATTTTGTTGGCGGAGAAAATCTAAAGATAAAAAGTCTGAAGCTAGTTTAAACATGAATTTAACCCCCCTAGGGAATGGTTGTGAGAAAGGCTGAAATTAATTGACGGTATAGAAGCTGTGAACCAGTGACTAACTTTTGTCACTCCCGGTAGGCTAACTTAATTAGCTAAAGCTTAATCTAATTAACACGATGTTAATTTAGTTAACAGAAGGTTAATTGCGACTAATGCGAGACTATTATACCATACATTTGAGAAAATACAAACGTAAATTTGTTTTTTTAAAATCTTTTTATAGACGAGCTTGGCTTATCTTAAAATGTAGTACAGCTTACCTACCATGGTTATTTGACTGACGGCTAACTGCTATATTTTGTGATGACGATATAAATAGCAAAAACTATAGACGAATAGCTATGAGCTTTGGTGAAGAATTTGAATTACTGCTGCGGGCGCGCTATCCTCTCATCTATATTACCACCCTAGAAGAGGAACGTCTCGAAAAAGCGATCGCCGATATTGCCAAACAGAGCCATAACCGTGCTGTCTATGTTTGGGATTTCGTGGATGGTTATCAAGATAATCCCAATAATGAGAACTTGGCTCGGCGTAATCCCCTCCAAGCTCTTGAATTCGTCGAAAAGCTGCCGACTAACATCGCCGCGATCATAATTTTACGCGATTTCCAGCGCTTTTTAGAAGATATTGCCATCGCCAGAAAATTGCGAAATCTAGCCCGTTCTCTGAAATCTCAGCCCAAAAACCTAATTATCGTCGCTCCCGAACTGTCTATCCCCTCGGATCTAACCGAAGTAATCACCGTCGTCGATTTTCCCCTCCCCAGTGGCGAAGAAATTAAACAGGAAATCCAGCGATTAATCGCCGCCACCGGACAACCCGTCAAAGAACCCCTCCTGGATGAATTAGTGCTTTCTGCCCAAGGATTATCTCTAGAGAGAATTCGTCGGGTTTTAGCCAAATGTTTAGCCAGTCACGGCAAAATTGAGCCAGAGGACGTGGAATTAATTTTGGCAGAAAAACGCCAATCGATTCGTCAAACCCAGATATTGGACTTTTATCCCGCCACAGAGCAGATTTCTGACATCGGCGGTCTAGATAATCTCAAAGATTGGCTGATTCGTCGCGGTGGTGCCTTTAGTGAACGCGCCCGCGCCTACGGTTTACCCAATCCCCGGGGTTTACTCTTGGTGGGAATTCAAGGGACGGGTAAATCCCTGACAGCGAAAGCTATTTCCCATCATTGGCACTTACCGCTGCTGCGTCTAGACGTGGGGCGTTTATTTGGCGGATTGGTGGGAGAATCGGAATCGCGTACCCGTCAGATGATTAATCTCGCCGAAGCTTTAGCTCCCTGTGTGCTGTGGATAGACGAAATCGATAAAGCTTTCGCCGGAGTGGATGGGAAAGGCGACGGAGGAACCACCGGGCGGGTTTTCGGGACTTTTATCACTTGGTTAGCCGAGAAACAATCGCCCGTTTTTGTCGTCGCTACAGCTAATAACATCCAATCTCTGCCCCCGGAAATGTTGCGAAAAGGACGCTTCGATGAGATATTTTTTGTCGGACTACCTAGCCAAAAGTCCCGCGAGGAGATTTTTAGCGTTCATTTAGGGAAAGTTCGGCCCCATAATCTAAAAAGTTATGATATAAAGCGACTAGCCTACGAAACTCCTGATTTTTCGGGGGCAGAAATCGAACAAACCATCGTGGAAGCGATGCACATCGGGTTTAGTCAAAATCGCGACTTTAGCACCGATGATGTGCTTGAGGCCGCTAGTCAGATTATACCCCTGGCTCGCACTGCTCAAGAACAGATCCAATTTCTACAGGATTGGGCTAAGTCTGGTAAAGCTCGTTTAGCCTCTCGCGATGATCGTTTTAATGTTAATCCTAACAGTTAATTTAGCACCAATATGAAGCGTTTATCTGGTTTATTGCAATTTATGGTCGGTTTTGTCATGGGAGTGGCGATTTTGGTCGGTGGGGCCACTGCTGTCGCCTATATGCTTCTCTCCGGTATGAATTCTAATCCTCCTAAACCCATCTTTACCGAGGAGAAAAAAGAGGAAACTAAGGAGGAAAAAGCCGCCGTCAAACCTTCTCCCGTCCCTACTACTCCGGTCCAAGAACAACCCCAAGCTGAGGTGAAAGAGTCTCCCACAGCTGCACCAGCAGCAAAAGCTGCCCCGAAACCCAGTCCCGAAGCAAGAAAAAAAGAAACCACCTCCGAGGGTTATCAAGCGCGGGTGACATGGCAAAGCGGTTTAAGTCTAAGGGCTGAACCTACCAGTCAATCGACTCGTCTCGGCGGTCTGGATTATAATACTAAAGTCAGCGTGGTGGGAACCAGCAGCGATGGCCAGTGGCAGCGCGTGCGTCTGTCCGATGGTCGCGAAGGTTGGATTAAAGCGGGTAATATTTCCAGAGTCCAGTAAATATTTAGCTACACTTCGCTTCTCATCAGGATTTTAGGCTTCTTTGTCACCCCGTCAGAGCAAGAGCAAAGCACAGACAGAAGCGAAGCATAAACATCTTCAAGCTGCTTTTGAGAAGGAGACGGGTTGCTAAAGCCTCTATAATAAGTAGCCATAGAGATGCCGACAACTTCCCCTGTCGATAGCGAATAAGGAGAAAAAAACCCAGTGTTTGTCCTCAAAGGTTACGAGTATTTTCTAGGATTTCTGCTCGCTTGCAGTTTAGTACCAATCCTATCCCTAACTGCCTCCCAAGTCCTGCGGCCTAGTGGTGGCGGTCCGGAAAGACGCACCACCTATGAATCGGGGATGGAACCGATCGGCGGTGCTTGGATTCAGTTTAACATTCGTTATTATATGTTTGCCCTTGTTTTCGTGGTTTTTGACGTGGAAACCGTCTTTCTCTACCCTTGGGCGGTAGCTTTCAATCAATTGGGCCTATTAGCTTTTGTAGAAGCATTGATCTTTATTGCTATTCTTGTGGTTGCTCTCGTCTATGCTTGGCGGAAAGGAGCCTTAGAATGGTCATAACGGCCATAATTTTCCTTATTTTTGACTTTTCATGAGAGGATAACCGGATGAGTCCCCACCCTACCAGCGAATTTAAGCAAATTATCGAACAACAAAGCGAAAAAATCCTTAATCCCATCGAACGCACCAAAGTTACCCAGGATTTATCGGAAAATGTCATCCTCACTACCGTTGATGACCTGTATAACTGGGCGCGTTTGTCAAGTCTTTGGCCGATGCTATACGGTACAGCCTGCTGTTTTATCGAGTTCGCAGCCTTGATTGGTTCCCGTTTTGATTTCGATCGCTTTGGTTTAGTTCCCCGTTCTAGTCCCCGGCAAGCTGATTTAATCATCACTGCCGGTACAGTTACCATGAAAATGGCCCCCGCTTTGGTGCGTCTGTACGAAGAAATGCCGGAACCTAAATATGTGATCGCCATGGGGGCCTGTACGATTACGGGGGGAATGTTCAGCAGTGACTCCACCACCGCAGTTAGAGGGGTAGATAAGCTTATCCCCGTGGATGTCTATATACCCGGTTGTCCCCCCCGTCCGGAAGCGATTATCGACGCGATTATTAAACTGCGGAAAAAAGTCGCTAACGAATCTATTCAAGAACGCGGGACTGTCCTCCAGCAAACCAATCGTTATTACAGCACCACCCACAAAATGCAGCCCACGGAACCGATTCTTACAGGTAAATATCTACAATCGGCCACCCGTCAAGCACCTCCGAAAGAGTTACTAGAAGCCACTGGTATGCCTGTTCCCCCCGCTCTTTTGACCACGAAACAAAAGGAAGAAATCTAAATGACTGAAGAAACGACAGCTATTGTGCAAGCTGGCCCCACTTCGATTTGGTTAAGCGAAAATGGTTTTGAGCATCAAGCTTTAGAAGCTGACCATAGTGGTGTGGAATTGATTCAAGTCGAAGCAGACTTTTTAATTCCTCTGGCCACTGCTTTATACGCTTATGGTTTTAATTATCTCCAATGTCAGGGCGCTTACGATTTGGGACCGGGGAAAGAATTGGTTAGTTTCTATCATCTGGTCAAAGTAACCGATAATGTCGATAGTCCCGTGGAAGTGCGCTTAAAAGTCTTTCTTCCTCGAGATAATCCCCGGGTTGCTTCGGTTTACTGGATTTGGAAAGCCGCTGACTGGCAAGAACGAGAAAGTTATGATATGTTCGGCATTATTTATGAAGGACATCCCCACCTGAAACGGATTTTAATGCCGGAAGATTGGGTCGGTTGGCCTCTACGCAAAGATTACGTTTCTCCCGAATTCTACGAACTACAGGACGCTTACTAAGTCGAGAAACTAATCACTAAGTAGGGAGGCAAAATTATTTGTAGGATGAGTTAGCGGTAGCGTAACCCATGCAGGCGTTGGGTTTCATGCTTCAACCCAACCTACGTTCATCTTATATTTAATTCCACCCACCTACTTAAATCTACATTTCGTAGCCAAACTTATTGGCATCCACTTCTTGTAAATTAATATCGATTAAACCGTATTCTGACCAGCGTTGGGAAACCTTGACCGCCATGGCCGGATCCGACTCCAAAGGTTCCCCCCATTCGTGGTCAGTTTCGGGATACATTTTAGTGGTGGCATCAATTCCCATTCTCCCCCCCAAACCGACCTTTTCGCTGGCAAAATCGAGGCTATCAAAGGGGGTTTCCGGGAGAATAAACACATCGCGAACCGGATCCACTTTAGAACTAATTGCCCAAACCACTTGCCGGGGGTCGCGAATATTAATCTCCTTATCGACGACGATGACAAATTTAGTATAGGTGAACTGGGGTAAGGCACTCCAAAAAGCTAAGGCCGCTCGCCGCGCTTGCCCTGGATAGGACTTATCAATGGAGATAATCGCCGCTTTATAGCTTAAAGCTTCCATCGGCAGGAAAAAATCCCTGATTTCCGACACCTGTTGCCGTAAAATTGGCGTATAAATACGATTAAGAGCGATGGCCATCATCGCCTCTTCCTTGGGAGGACGACCGCTAAAAGTGGTTAAATAAATGGGGTCGCGACGATGGGTCATGCAGTGGAAATGAATCAGAGGTGAATCTTCCACACCGCCATAGTAACCCATGTGATCACCAAAGGGTCCATCTGGCAATACCTCTCCGGGGGTAATTGTTCCTTCGAGGACGATTTCTGAGTCGGCCGGCACTTGCAAATCGAGGGTTTTACACTTGGCTAACTGTACCCCAGAACCGCCGTACAATCCCGCAAACAGCCATTCTGAGAGATCTACGGGGATAGGAGTGGCGGCGGCCATGATAATCAGAGGATCGACCCCTAAAGCAATGGCTATTTCTAATTTTTTGCCCATCTGTGCCGCTTTTCGCAGGTGACGCGCCCCACCGCGCACGGATAACCAGTGGACGGTCATGGTATTGTGAGACTGTAGCTGTAAGCGATAGACACCGACGTTAGGGGTTCCCGTTTCGCAATCTTTAGTAATTACTAGCCCTAGGGTGATAATCTGGCCTGCATCCCCCGGATAGGGACGAATCATCGGAATTTTCTTTAAATCTACTTCATCCCCTTCTAAAATCACCTGTTGACAGGCAGGAAAAAAGTTACGGTTGGGTTTGGCTTTCAGGACATCAAATAAAACTTTACCAAAATCGATCGCTTGGGAGAGTTTTTTCGGCGGTTTCGGTTGTTGCAACAGGGCGAGTTTTTTGCCTAAATCTTCCAATTCTTCGGGTTTATTCAGGTTCATCGCCCAACAGATGCGTTCTACCGTTCCCATTAGGTTAATAGCGACGGGAAACTCGGCCCCTTGCACGTTTTCAAACAGTAGGGCCGGTCCCCCCACCTGTAGCATCCGATTAGCGATCTCGGCAATTTCTAAATCGGCAGAGACCGATGCACTAATGCGGCGTAATTGGCCACGATCTTCTAAAAGCTTAATAAATCCTCGTAAGTCTCTAGCCATGATGAAGAAATGTAAATAAATCCCTGTCTCTATTATCTCTTAGGGCGGCAGTTTCTGTCGGGGGTAGTCACCGTTTTGAGAGTTTGAGGCGATTCTCGTCTAGAATTAAGTAAAAAAATCCCCATCTTGCCAGGGTCATTCCTAACCCTAAATTTATGCTTATTCAGCCCGGAGGTCAACATGATTAAGGATATTGAAATTAGTAATTTTAGATGTTTTGAGCATACCAAAATTGAAGGTTTTGAGCGAGTTAATTTAATTGGTGGTAAAAACAATTCAGGGAAAACTGCCTTGTTAGAGGCAATATTTTTGTATAGTTATCCCTATCCAAATACTATTTATCAAGTCAGAGAAGCTATTCGCAAGGAATCTTTAGCAGTTGTTCAGACTGTTCCCAAAAATGCCTGGGATAATTTATTATTCAATCTTGATAGAAAAAATATTATTGAGTTAAAAGGCTCCCAATCTAACCAAGGAGATAAATTGGTAAAAATATCGATTTCTGGTTCTCTTAAAGATAGTGTTCTAGGCATCTCTGAAGACTGGCAAAAATTATACGATTTTATCGCTAAAGATAAATCAGTTATTTCTATCTTAAATATTCACACAAGTTTTGACCATGATCAGGACTCAAATGATGAGCAAATGAACTATTTTTTAATTGCTAGTTCTAAGGAGATACTAGCTTTACCTAATGGGGGTGATGAGGAACCAGTAATCATTGCCGCATCTGTCAATAAACCTTTGAAAGACTTGAGCGAGTCCTATACTAAAATAGTTTTTAATGAACAGGAAGAAGAAGTGCTAAAAGCTCTACAAATTCTCGATCCTTCCATTGAGAAAATAGAAAGTTTTTTTCTGGGCGAACCAAATTTATATCTGAAAAGAAAAGAGAGAAAACGCCTACCCATATCTCTGTTTGGTGAAGCTATTAATCGTCTGATAGAGATGATTTTTGCTCTACTCATCAATCCTAAAAAAATTATTTTTATCGATGAAATAGAAAATGGTATTCACTATACTGCTTACCCAGATATTTGGAAAACTTTATTCCGATTAGCTATCGAACTAGATAGCCAAATTTTTGCCACAACCCACAGTTTAGAGATGATCCAAGCTTTTGCCGATGTGGGGTTAGAATATTATCCAGAACAGGGGGCCTATTTTGAACTAGCAAGGAGTCCCAGAACTGATAAAATTATTGGTATTAAAAGACAATTAAGCACTTTAGAGTACGCCTTAAAACATGGCAATGAGGTGAGAGGTGAGTAACTTATTAATCGTCGAGAGCAAGAATGATAAAATTTTTATCGAAGCCCTAGTAAAATACTTAAATATTAACAAAATTCAGTTAGATAAACCGATTTGCTTTGAGGAAGATGACTATAAATGTTTACAGGGTTTAGATCAAGCTAAATTAACCAGCACTTTCGATGAAATTAAGGCGACTATTCGTAAAAAAGCTATCCCTAAAGTTGGTATTATTATCGATCAAGATTCTGATACTAAGACAGAGCGACTAAATTGGCTTAACGATTGTCTAAAAAAGGTGTATCCAGAAGCGGAAGATATTAGGGAAACCAGTCAGCTTTATAGATTGACAACAATAGAAGATCAAATCACAGAATTTGCTTGTTATTTTACCAATGTGGACGGACAAGGAGAACTAGAAACAGTTCTCAAGAAGATTAAAAGTCAAGATTCCACCTATGCGGATTGTTTAGAAGACTGGAGAAATTGTTTAAACAAGCAAAAAAAATTGATTAAAGACAAAGATTTTGATAAGTTTTGGATTAGTAACTATTTACGATTTGATACCTGTTCCACAGAAGACAAAAAACAAGCTGGCAGGAAATGCAGTATGAATGGATTTGATTATGTTATGAAAAACAAACGTCATATTTGGAACTTTGAGCATGAGGTATTAAATGAACTCAAAGAATTTTTACAACTATTTGCTGTTTAATCAAAAATCCCCCTAGAAATCTAGAGGGATCGAGGGATATATGGAGGGCAATTTAGAAGTAAATTGTACCACCCCAGCGCTCGTCTAGACGGGGAGCAACCAACAGATAAGCGGCGACGTTATACACATCATCTTCGGTCAGATTGCGTAATTCTGGGAAGATATCGGGACGGCTAACATTGGGATGAAATTCGCTTAGATCATCTTCACCATCGTAACTGGTGGGATGTTCTAGATAATCAATCAATGCTAACAGATTATCTCTGGGAGGTTCCGCTTTTGCCAGATCGGCCAGACCCAAACTGACGTTATTATTAGTTTTGGTTTTACCTTGCAGGTGGCACTTAGTACAATTGGCGACAAAAAGTTTCTGTCCTTCCGTCGCTTGTTCAGAAGTCAAAGTCACCGATTCCCCTGCGTCATTGAGGGTGATGGTGAGGGTTTTTTCATTGAGTTCTAAGGCACTAGCGCCGTTAAGATTGAATTGTAATACAAAAAAGACTACAGCGATCGCTGCCACAATCAAACGTTTGATCATTGTTCTCCTACTCGCAATTGTTCCAAGAAAGGGAATTTTAAGGTGACTAAAAAATTTTCTCCTCTGGGAGGGTGTCGATCGATTCTAAGTGATCACGGACACCGAGAAGATCGCAGTGGGGAATAAAGTCAAGGGGACGTTTCCGTTTTCGAGGCGGTTACTCCTGAGCGTTGGGATAAAATCAGTGAGATAATTGCTTTAGCATCTTCTAGGGCGAGATTAGTCTGCCGATCTTTATAGGAGATGCCTAATTGGTCGCAAAGTGACAACACAGATTCATCGGCCAGATCGTACTCTGCCGCAATATCAGCGATCGATAGATCAGCAAAACCCATAGTCTAACGCACCCACCAAGGATAGAGAATACTTATTAGTTACCATAATTATCATGCCATTGCTGGGGACATTCTTAACAGTGATCAGTGATCAGTGATCAGTTATCAGTGATCAGTTATCAGTTATCAGTGATCAGATGTGAGTTTTCAGTTCACTGATTACTGTTTACTGTTTACTGGACGGCTACGCCGTGCCTTTGGCAACACTGAAAAAAGCTCCCATCGCACCACACCCTACACCCATCACCCCATCACCCCACACCCCACACCCCCAAAATTCCCTAATTTTCCCGACTTTTGGACTATTTACTCCTCAAGATAGAGACTCGTGTCAACAAATTTAATTAAAATCGCAAAAAACCTGAAAAAATACTAAAATGTGATTAAGAATGTTATTTTTAGCGTTGTAAGGCTAAATCTTTCTCGATAACATTGTAATCATACCTCAACACTCTTTTGTACAAAGGGCTGCACCTTTGTTAACTTATGGATATACAACTGATCAACATCGGCTTCGGTAATATTGTTTCCGCTAATCGGGTTATCGCCATCGTTAGCCCAGAATCGGCTCCTATCAAACGCATCATCAGTGATGCTCGGGATAAAGGCTGTTTAATCGATGCTACCTACGGAAGACGGACTCGTGCGGTGATCATCACCGATTCTAGTCATGTGGTGCTGTCGGCCATTCAACCGGAAACCGTGGCTCACCGTTTCGTGGTCAACAAGGAAGCCCCTGTTAATAGTAGCAACTAAGTTATTAACCCCATGCAACCCGGTCAATTAATCGTCATTACTGGCCCTAGCGGTGTGGGCAAGGGTACGCTAGTCCGGCATTTACTAACTCGTTTCCCTAACCTCTACCTGTCCGTATCCGCCACTACGCGCCCACCTCGACCGGGTGAAATTGAGGGGGAAGATTACTACTTTCTCGACCGTCCCAGTTTCGAGGAGAAAATGGCAGCCGGAGAATTTCTCGAATCGGCCGAATACGCGGGCAACTACTATGGAACACCCCAATCAGCGATCGCTGCTCAATTAGCGGCAGGCCAGACCGTAATTCTAGAAATCGAACTAGAGGGGGCAAGACAGGTCTGTGAAAGCTTCCCCGAAGCGAGGAGAATCTTTATCCTACCCCCCAGTTTCGAGGAATTAGAACGTCGTTTGCGCGACCGGGGCAAAGATGCCGAAACAGCGATCGCCCGTCGTTTAGAGCGCGCCCGAGAAGAATTGGCCGCCAGCGGGGAGTTCCCCGCTCAAGTCGTCAACGATGACCTAGAAACCGCCCTAGATGCCATCGAGAAGATTATTTTTAGCCGTTAGGTGTTAGGTGTTAGGGTGTTGGGGTTTTAGGGGTTTTAGGGTTTTAAGGTTTTAGTTGAAATTCCCCACTTCCCCACTTCCCCACCCCCCAATTCATAATTCATAATTCATAATTTCCCTAATCCTTATCCCCCATTCCCTAAGTTACAATCAAAAAACTAACCGCAGCAGCAAGACAAGAAAGCGCAATGATTCCTACCGTTATTGAAACCACAGGCCGGGGCGAACGCGCCTTCGATATCTACTCCCGACTACTCCGGGAAAGAATCGTCTTTTTGGGACAAGAAGTAACCAGCGACCTGGCTAACCTAATTGTCGCCCAATTACTCTTTCTAGAAGCAGAAGACCCCGAAAAAGATATTTACTTGTATATCAACTCCCCTGGGGGTTCCGTTTCGGCCGGATTAGGGATTTTTGACACCATGAATCAAATCCGTCCCGATGTCAGCACCATTTGTATTGGTTTAGCTGCCAGTATGGGGGCTTTTCTCCTCAGTGCCGGCAAACCGGGCAAAAGAATGAGCCTACCCAACTCGCGGATCATGATTCACCAACCCCTCGGCGGCGCCCAAGGTCAGGCCACAGATATCGAAATTCAGGCCAAAGAAATTCTCTATCTCAAACAATTACTCAATCAACACCTAGCTAGTCATACAGGTAAACCTCTCGACCTCATCGCCGAGGATACGGAAAGGGATTTCTTTATGTCCGCCGAAGAGGCTCTAGACTATGGTTTAATCGATCAGGTGATCGATCGCAGTCCTTCCGCTTCCAACCCTCCCCAGTAAATAATGATGATCGGGTAGGCCCTGTCTACCCAAATTTTTGTAAATATTTAGTAAGCAGAAGTTAATCATCGATCATCGTTATTAATCTTAAGTAACAGTGAAAAGTTCTAGCGGATTGGGTTAAGATCGAGACGTAACCCGAAAAAAATTGCAACAGGAATCGGTAGAAACACCCGGTGGGTTATTAACGGAAATTTTTTTACTGGCAATCCCTATGAACTATCATCCGCCCTCACAGCCCCTGCCCGCCCCCTGTATTATTGACTCTGGCGTGGTCATCGCTAAAGAAGATATGCGTCGTCTCCTCGATGATATCGGACGAGTTCGCTACATCCATAGTCTCGAAGGGGTGATTCAGAGTGAAGGGGAGGGATGGATAGTGGAAGTTTTCGCCGATTATCAGCAAAGCACCCTAGTCGCTAACTACAGTCTTTATCTGAATACCTATAGCTTCGATTATCTGCGTTTAACCCGCTCTCCCGACGGTGAAACCTATTTTGATCTGGTCCAAGACAATCGGCAATTACGGCTGATTCCCCTGAGTAATCCACTGCAAGACCCCGATATGAAAGCCCGTCTCAATGCCGATACCCTGGAAGCCATGGTTACTCAGGTACTTTCTGCTAAGTGGGATGTGCAGTTTGAAGACGAAGACGACAACGATTGCCCCTTTTAGGCAGCGAGCAAAAATACTGATAACTGATAACTGATAACAAGGGCCGAATCTAAGACCTAATTGGTTAAGCTAAAAGCTTTGATGTGCTTAGTTTCTAACCTTCTTTTTAGGTAGGAGAATTGCCAGATTCTGTCTTTTACCTCTTGCCTTCAGAAGCTGATAACTGATAACTGATAACTGATAACTGATAACTGATAACTGATAACTGAAAAAGTGGGATTTTCCTTTGAATTAATCGCCCAGTGTCCCCAAACTGGTGCGCGGGTTGGGGTTTGGCATACTCCCCACGGACCGGTAGAAACACCCCGTTTTATGCCCGTGGGAACTTTGGCCACGGTGAAAGGTTTGACCCCCGCTCAAATCGCCAGCACGGGGGCGCAAATGATTCTCGCTAATACCTATCACCTGCATCTGCAGCCCGGAGAAAGTATTATCGAGAAAGCGGGAGGTTTACACGAGTTTATGGCGTGGAATCAGCCAATATTAACAGATTCGGGTGGATTTCAGGTATTTAGCCTCAGTCAACTGCGGCAAATTAAAGAATCGGGAGTCACCTTTCGATCGCCTCGGGACGGTAGAATAATCGAAATTACGCCAGAAAAATCGATTCAGATTCAAAATGCCCTCGGTGCTGATGTGATTATGGCCTTCGATGAATGTCCCCCCACGGGAGTCAGTCATGAGACCATGAAAGCATCCATAGAACGCACCTATCGCTGGTTAGAGCGCTGTCTGACAGCCCATCAACGACCTCAAGAACAGGCTTTATTCGCCATAGTACAAGGGGGAATTTATGAGGATTTACGGGCAGCGGCGGCGCAATCTTTAGTAAAACTCGATTTACCCGGTTATGCTATCGGTGGCGTGAGTGTGGGGGAAGAAACGAGCCTAATTCATCGCATTGTCCAGATAACTGCCCCTTTACTCCCCGAAAATAAACCCCGTTACCTGATGGGAGTGGGAACCTATCGAGAAATGGCCAAGGCGATCGCTAGTGGCATAGATCTGTTTGATTGCGTCATTCCCACCCGTTTTGGTCGCCATGGCACTGCTTTGGTGCGGGGAGAGCGTTGGAACCTAAAAAATGCCCGTTTTAAGGAGGATTTCGCCCCTTTAGACGAGACTTGTCCCTGTTACACCTGTCAACACTTTAGCCGTGCCTATCTAAATCATTTAATTAAATCGGGGGAAATGTTGGGTTATATTCTCTTATCTCTGCACAATATCGCCGAATTAATCAGATTTACCTGCGAAATTCGTCAATCTATCCTGGGGGGGACTTTTGCCCAAGATTTTGCCCCTTGGCTTGAGGATGCCGCAGATGTTACCCCAACGTGATAAAATTTCAGGAAACGTTGAAAAATTTTCTTGTCAAGGTAGATAGAGAGATGGAAACTGCACTTTTGTTCGCCAAATTGCCAGAAGCATACCAAATTTTCGACCCCCTAGTCGATGTCTTGCCCCTGATTCCCCTATTTTTCCTCTTGCTGGCCTTTGTTTGGCAAGCATCCGTCGGTTTTAAATAAATCGACTCTCAATTATCTGATTAAAAAGAGACGTTTTTTAGAGCGTCTCTTTTTCAATTGCAACTGCCCTCAATAGGAATTTATGAAGAAGTTGCTGAAAAGATAGCACTTAATATCTCCTCAAGTTTTTGATCTATATCTACTGTAAAGTCTGTGTAAGGTATATCTAATAGTTGTAGTATATCTCTAAACTTTCTGTAACCCATTTCACCACGAAGCTCAACCCATTGAATGCTGTTATCATCTAATTGTTGTTTATTTAAGTCCGATAACTTATCAGCAATAAAAACCTGAGCATTTCTTGCATAAACTGCATCAGCACTTTCAGGGTTTCCCTGACCCATTAATTTTACTTCACATTGATAGGGTTGATTGTTTTTATCAATCAAATAAAAATCCACCTCTCTTTTTGATTCAGTTAAACCAGTTAAATCAAAGTTACTATTAGGAACATCATAGAGTAAACACAAACTTCTCATTAATATTTTTTCCACTTGTTTCCCAACACTACTCCAAGCACCACCTCTTAATTCTGCTCGTTTAACTGCTAGTGTATTAATGACGATAAGACTTTCGTTAATGTTAAGGTCAACGCTAACATTATTAAATTTTATAGTTAATATAATGTCTATTGCACTGTCTTGCTCTACAAGAGAGCTAATCATTTCATAAAGTTCATTGTAATGTTCGGTGGTAGCCTGTAAAACGATATTACGTCGAGCAGAGTTGTACATATTTGTAATTGTCTTTTTATTCAGACCAGAGTGAATTATCAAATCATCGGATGGAAGATTCTGATTTAAAAACTCTGTTCTATACCAATCAGAGGTTAGACTCTGATTTCTAAGTTTAGCTTCAACTACTTTTTGAAAAAAACTGATGACATACTGTAGAAATTCAGCATCAATTATAGTTACTATTTCTATAGGATAATCATCACCACGAAAGAGCCTACGGATAATTCGCTGAATTATACTATCAGTGATTGTTATCATCTTCTTGTTCCTGACTCAATTGGAATAATTCTGCTAAAGATAAAAATTTGGTTAGTTTGGGTTCAAAAAGCATCGGCTGCCCCAAATCTATCTTCATTCTATCCACATAGGTAGATTCCTGTTCTGTTAAGAAAAAATATCTACCTAAATTTCTAGCAGCCCTTCCCACAGTGCCGCTACCACCAAAGGGATCGAAGACTAAATCGCCTTTATAAGAATAGAATTTAATCACCCGATTACACAATTCTATGGGAAATACTGCTGTATGAATTTTATCAAAAGTCGGATCAATTCGCCAAACGTTAGAACTTTCATAATCTCCACAAACCTTGCTTTCCTCTATAATATCTTGATCGTATTGTTTCATATTCCAATCAAGCAGTTTATCGGTTTCTTTTCGATAAACCATTAAATATTCGGTGACAGCATTAGGTTTATAAGCTAATGGTTTACGGTGTTGTAAAAAGCCTCCATTGCGGTTTTTGACACTACTTTCTGGCTTTAACCAGATAATATCATCGATAAATTCCCAACCATGATTAACTAAATAATAGTGTAGATCAAAAGATATTGGATACCGTTTACTAGCATGGGCGCGACTGGTACGAGGGATAATAATCGGGGAAGTATTGACAACTAAAAAGCGACCTTCTTTAGTAATTCGATGGGTTTCTTGGAAGACTTGACAGAGAAAATCTAGGTAAGCTTGATAACTGGTATAAATGGAGTAGTCGCGAGCGTTGTAGTAGGGTGGGGAAGTAAAAGTTAGATGAATAGATTGATCAGGAATATAGGGAAATACTTCTCGCACATCGCTATTAACCACGACATTTTTCATAAATTCTGGGGATAAGGGATGGGGTAGTTGATCGGGAGAAGATTTTTTATTGGTGAAAGCTTTTCTGATAACTGATTGAATAATTTCATTGGGATGATCTGCTAATTTAATTAGAGATTGTTTGACTATATCATTGTTTTTAAAAACCAATAAACCTCGAATTGCCTGTAAGATAATTTTCGGGTCTTTGTCCGTTAAAAATTGAAATAAAAAGGGAATAGTTTCCCCATTCCTCAGACGACCGATTGCCGATACCGCTTCTCTTCTTACTAAAGATTCTCGATCATTAACCGCAAGCTCAAAGAAAAAATTAAGTAAATTTATATCCGCTAGTTTAGCCAGATTTTTAATTGCCAAAAATCTGAGCTGCTCTTGGGAGTGTTGAGCGAGATTAATGAGGATATTTTGATTAAAATTATCGGGGATTTGTCCGAGATTTTCTAAGATAAATACCAGATTTTTACTATCCTCCGTTTGGGATAATATTTCGCCGAGAAAGTCGGGATTAGTTGTTTTTAATTCCTGGATACTTTCTTTGGTGAGCATTTTTGTTTAATCTTTGGTGACAGTCTAGAGTTTTCCGTTCAGATCAGTCAAATTCTCGATTCTGAAAAGCCCACTAGCAAAGGTTTAATTGTGCCTGACAGAGGCGAGAATCAGTATAATTGAATTATAGCACCATTTAATTTACAGCCAAAAACTCCGGCTGATTGAGTTGTCAAACCCAACCAGCAAGTTTTTGGGAATAATTGAATCTCCGATCGATTAAGATATTTTCCTGAGGTGGAAAATGAGAACTTTTTCCCCGTTGTTCATTGCCTAAGTTAAAACAAAGTCCCAGTTAAATCCGCATCAGTCAGGTCCACATCTTCTAAAATTGCCCCGCGCAAATCGGCATAACTGAGATCCGCACCCCGGAAACTGGCCCCGGTGAGATCGGTGATAAATCCGTCTCTTTCGGGACTAGCACGAAAATTAACCCGACAAAGTCGGCAATCGGCCAAATTAGCTCGATATAACAGGGAGCCGCTCAGATTAGCATAGTTGAGATCGGCTCCGCAAAAGTTAGTTTTGCCTAAGTCCGTGCGTTGGTCGGAAGTGGAGCGAAAATCCGTATCGATTAATATGGCCTGCTGGAGATTAGCACTGTTGAGATTAACACCGTTTAAGACGGCTTTGGTTAAATAAGCGGCTTCTAAATTGGCTTCGAGCAGATTAGCTCCGCTTAAGTCCGCATCGCGTAAACAAGCTCGATAAAAGTCCACTTGACTTAAATCTGCTCCCCAAAGAATCGCCTCACTTAAATCCGCTTCTCTCAGCAGCGATCGCGCAAGGCGTATTTTTCCCAACCGGGCCTGTCGCAGATCGGCACGGCAAAAATTGACTCCTGGGAGGACCATATTAGTTAAGTCGCCTTCCCGCAAATTAATCCCCCGAAAATCTCTTTCTCCCTCCCGATAGCGTTGACAAAGTTCTTCTAGGAGCTTGGAAATTTTTTCCATATCATAATTGAGGCAAAATGTCAAGGGTTTGGTAATTTTTATTTAGGGAGATGAAAAGCCGGCAGACTCTCGAATTCCCGGGCCCGTTGACGCATTTGCTGACTAATGCGATCGCAAACTACCTGACAGAGATCATAGATCACGGGGTCGGTAATTTGATAGTAAACGCTGACCCCTTGGGGTTGCCGCGAGATAATTCCCGCTTGGGTTAAAGCTTTCAGGTGTTTGGAGAGATTGGCCTGGCCTAGTCCGGTAGCTTCAGCGATTTCTTTACCATTCATCGCACCTAATTGCAAGCAACTGAGAATCTGTAGGCGACTGACTTCCGACAGGACTTTGAAATAGTCCGCCACCGAAGCGAGGACGACGCTAGAGGTTTGGGGGGAGAAACTGTCTAACATAGGTGGGTAATAAAGTGACCAGTTAAAAAGGCTGACAATAGGTGATCGTTTAAAACTTTATAACTATTGACTACTATAGTTTAACTGGAGAGGTAACTAGGGTTTGCGGCAAAAAGTTTTTCCTAGGGGTAGGGTGTGACCCCCCCAACCCCCCCCGACATCGGGGGGGCAGGTGGGGTGTGGGGTGTGGGGTTTTACCAGTTTTGAGGTGGCCAATTACCTAATTTTCAGGGAAAAAGTGCCTAAATTTCCCCCCGATCACTCCCATATCCAGCACTTTTTGATTGACAAAAGGTCTAAAAGTGTTACCCAACAAGGTTTTTAGCTTTATTCAGCAAAGTGTAACTAGAGTCTAGTCGGCACGAGCGATCGAGATTGGGTCATTCAGGAATCCACTGCTGCAAGAGTGCCTCCTAACTCCACCAACAGACTTTTTGCCGCAAACCCTAATTATCACCGAGCATGGTACTGATTAACTGCCGGACCGTAGTGCTAGGATGGTTCTCCAAACTGCTTGGTAAAGCCCATTCTGAGTCAAGATAGGACATCTTCAGTAAATCTCTCACTTGTTTTGATTTAGCTTGTCCTGTACTTTGAGCAACCCCAAAAGCCTGATAAAGTTCTGTGGCCGAAATGTGGGGATTTTGGCTAGGATCGAAGAGAAAATTGACCATTCCTAGGGCGTGAGTAATGCCGGCAGCCCAGGAATTAGCCTTACCTTTTTCTAGGGGAGAGGGACGCTTACGAGCTAAAGTTGCGGTTAATTGGCGAATAAGTTGGGCGTATTCTTTATTAAGATATTGAGCGGCAAATTTATCGGTAATAGCGGTAATTTCTTGATATTTGGCCTGCATTACCTTGGGAACATTTTCCGATTTAGGAACAGCTGGGGGCGTTTTTTTCGATTTTGCTGCCGCTTGCTGTTTGGCCTGTTGTTCAGCATTATATTTTTCTTGAAAAGCTGTTAAACCCTCCTGACTGGTGATATCAAAACCCTGCTGATGCGCTTGTAACAAGAGATTTTTCATAAAACCGCCACTGTTGGGATCGTTCATCAGTTGACTAAAGCGATCGCCTAATTGCTCTAAATATTTAATAATAGCCTTAGCCTGAGTTAATTTATATTCTCGTCCCAAAAATTGCCAAAAACTAATTAATTCAGGGATAGCATCTTCGGTTTCCGTCGGATCGAGGATAGTAATTTTGCGTGGTAAGATCTTCTCCATTAAGATCTGCACATCTGCCTTAGTCATGGTAGCAAGGGTATAACCTTTATAGAGATAGGCCAACTCGACAAAGGTAGCAATCCAACCACAACCTTCTTGTTTTTCTTGATAATAGGCTTCTCCCTCGGGCGAATTGATATATTCTTCGATCGCTCCATTAATATAATCTTCTAGTAAGGGTTCGGCTTCATCGTAGTCTAAATTATCTAATTGTCGGATATTAAAAGTCATAACTGTGGGTTTTCCTTCGAGGCTTTCCTTTAATTTTAGGGGATTAGCTGACCGACAGCCAAACTGACGCTAAAATAGTTTTTGCTGTCTGGGGTTGTTGCTTGCTCCTGACGGTGGTTTTGACATACCCCACGCCGTAAACGGACGTGGATTCTTCTAGCATCACTGCTGAGAATTTCTGGCTCAACGAGTCCACTTGAATTAGATTCCTGGCGAAATCCCACCCAGAGGTGGTTCTCTCCTCAGACTTTCGCTCCCTTACAGAAGCCTGTTCTCGGAGGCCCCTACGATACAGTTCAAAACCTCTAAAATCATTGGTTTCTCTGGTAGTTGACGCTTAGAGCTTTTACCTATAGGAGCATTCCCCTATAGAACCCCATAACTCTAGTTTTCAAGGTGCGTTCATCGGTTGATGACTGGGTTTTTTAAGCGGTTGCTTACCCTGCCCGCTATTCTTAATATCATAGATCATATAAAGTCACCCTAAAAGGGCGAGGCTTTAAACCCAATTTTTCGGTAACCGGTAACTGAACATGACTTCGATTCGTCAACTGCATCAACAACTCGTTAATAAAGAAAAAACAGCCGTCGAAATCGCCACAGAATTTATCGCTCGTATTCAAGCGATCGAACCACAAGTAAAAAGCTTTCTCCATTTAACCCTGGATTTAGCCCTCGCACAAGCCCAAAAAGTGGACGAGAAAATCGCCAGAGGTGAATCTCTGCATCCCTTGGCAGGTATTCCCATCGCCTTAAAAGATAATCTCTGCACCAAGGGTATCCCCACCACCTGTGCTTCTCGGATTTTAGAAAATTTTGTCCCCCCCTACGAGTCCACCGTTACCCAAAAATTACGGGATTTAGGGGCAGTTATCGTCGGTAAAACCAATTTAGACGAGTTTGCCATGGGTAGTTCCACGGAAAACTCCGGTTATCACGTTACTGCTAATCCTTGGGACTTATCCCGGGTGCCAGGAGGCTCTTCCGGGGGTTCGGCTGCGGCTGTGGCCGCTCAAGAATGCGTGATTGCCCTAGGATCGGATACGGGGGGATCAATTCGTCAACCGGCTTCGTTTTGTGGCGTTGTCGGGCTAAAACCGACCTATGGCTTAGTCTCTCGCTTTGGTTTGGTGGCTTACGCTTCTTCTCTCGATCAGATTGGTCCCTTTGGTCGTACCGTAGAAGATGCGGCGACTTTATTACAAGCGATCGCAGGTTACGATCCCCAAGATTCTACCAGTCTCAATCTGCCGATTCCCGACTATAGCCAATTCCTGAAAACCAGTTTAAAAGGGCTAAAAATTGGCGTAATTAAGGAAACTTTCGGGGAAGGTTTGGATCAGGTGGTTGCCGAGGCAGTTAACCAAGCTTTAGAGCAGTTAAAGGCCCTCGGTGCCACGATTAAAGAGATTTCCTGTCCCCGTTTCCGTTACGGATTGCCCACCTACTACATTATCGCCCCCTCGGAAGCATCAGCGAATTTAGCCCGTTATGATGGGGTTAAATACGGTATTCGGGAAGATGCCGATAGTTTGATTGATATGTACACCAAGACTCGCGCTCAGGGTTTTGGTGCGGAAGTTAAGCGCCGGATTATGTTGGGAACCTATACCCTCTCGGCGGGTTATTATGATGCTTATTACCTGAAAGCACAAAAGGTGAGGACTTTGATCAAAGAGGATTTCGATCGAGCTTTTCAATCGGTAGATGTGTTAGTTTCTCCCACTTCACCGACCACAGCTTTTAAAGCTGGGGAAAAAACGGCGGACCCTCTGAGTATGTATTTATCGGATTTAATGACTATTCCCGTCAATTTAGCCGGTTTACCCGGGTTAAGTCTTCCCTGCGGTTTTGATGGGCAAGGTTTGCCGATTGGTTTACAATTAGTCGGTAATGTGCTGCGCGAAGATCAATTATTTCACGTCGCCCACGCCTACGAACAGGCCACCGATTGGCACAAACGTCAACCATCTTTTACAAATTGATACAATTGCCGGTGGCTATCTTTTGCCGGTAGCCAAATAGTAGGGTGGGTTAGGCGATGACAAATGAGACAGTTAAGTAACTAATAAGGTATTCGCCATAACCCACCAATCTGTTGATTTTGAGCCTAATGCTGAATTGCTAAGTAGTCGGACATAAATTCTGTTGTCTATCTTAAGAAATGTAAATTGCCGCAATTCTTACTGACGACCGACGACCGGCTACTGATACTAAATCCGGTTATTAAAAACTGATTATTTATTCTCCCCTTTGCCTTTTGCCTCTTGCATGAGTGCCTCTCCTCATAACTGGCCTGTACTCAACGGATTTAGTATGACTCCTTACCCCACAGTTAACTTTACTTTTGTCCAACTACTTAGAATTTGGTATTGTATGTATCGGTGATTTCTCCGAAAGTTGATGTGTCTCTATGAATATATCTCTAGATTTATTAAAGAGTGAGTTTCGACAATTTTGCTTAGAATATAAATATTATATTGATCAAATAGATAGTTGGTTTACGGATGCGGGATTTGATAAATACGAGCCTCGTGCATCTACGCGCCTAGATCAAGTGAATGGATACAAGTTATATGCGGTTCATGGCGAAGTCTTAAGGAAGGCGAAAAGGACAAGCAAAACTCTAACAGAAGCTGAACTACCAGTTCTCTGGATTTTAACGCCTACTTTTTCAGCGAGAATGATTGAAGAAGTCGTGGGAATCCCCCCTTCATTCCTACCAGAAGAGGGGATGAAAGAGGAGTGGGGAAAAGGAGTTTATTTTTCCCCTAGCCTGTTCAAAACAGGAATCGTCGCCATCCATCAATTACCAGTCAATGAGGAGACTTTATGGTTGAGGGTGCTAGGAAAAGGAGGGACACAGAAACGAGCAGTAGAAGAATTAGTGCAATTGCCTGAAGGTAATCCTTTCCAAGAGAATTTACTGGAAATTCTGGCCAACTGGCGCAAGAGTTTGGAATTAAGAGATAATTTAAGTGCCGAAGAACAGGAGGAGATTATGAACCTATCACCAGCTTATTTACAACAACGAGAAGAGTGGAAACAAGAGGGGATACAAGAAGGGATACAACGAGGGATACAAGAAGGGATGCAAGAAGGGATACAACGAGGCAGTTTAGAAGAACGGTATTCCCTGATAACCAGTCTTCTGGAAGGACGGTTTGGCAGCCTAGATGCAGAATTATCTGGTCTGGTGGGACAGATTGCCCAACTTCCCATCTCCGAACGCACCGGGTTACTTCTTTCTCTGGCTAATTTATCTCGCTCAGAACTGTTAGAAAGATTCAGGGAAAATTAAACTTTCAATCCCAATCTCAACAACAGACAATTAAAATTCCCTTCGATAAATTCTCAAAACTTGCTATGATCTAACAAGATTGTTAATGCACTTTCTCGGATTAATTATCCCCTGCAATGACTCGCCAAATTCACGACCAATTTGCCAAGGAATATTTAGAAGAACTCTTAGCGTCTCTAGGGACGATTAAAAAGAGCAAGAAAGTCAAGAGTGAAGTCCAAGAAATCGATGTCTGGTTTGAACCAGCCAGTTCAGCATCAAGGACTGAATTACCCTTGGGCATACTCGGTAAAATGGCGGCGACTTGCTGCTTATTTGAACCCTTCCGTAATCCTCCCTCCGAGGTAGAGATTCGCAGCTGCATCTCAAAGTTATATGCGGTTCATGGCGAAGTCTTAAGGAAGGCGAAAAGGACAAGCAAAACTCTAACTGAAGCTGAACTACCAGTTCTCTGGATTTTAACGCCTACTTTTTCAGCGAGAATGATTGAAGAAGTCGTGGGAATCCCCCCTTCATTCCTACCAGAAGAGGGGATGAAAGAGGAGTGGGGAAAAGGAGTTTATTTTTCCCCTAGCCTGTTCAAAACAGGAATCGTCGCCATCCATCAATTACCAGTCAATGAGGAGACTTTATGGTTGAGGGTGCTAGGAAAAGGAGGGACACAGAAACGAGCAGTAGAAGAATTAGTGCAATTGCCTGAAGGTAATCCTTTCCAAGAGAATTTACTGGAAATTCTGGCCAACTGGCGCAAGAGTTTGGAATTAAGAGATAATTTAAGTGCCGAAGAACAGGAGGAGATTATGAACCTATCACCAGCTTATTTACAACAACGAGAAGAGTGGAAACAAGAAGGGATACAAGAAGGGATACAAGAAGGGATACAACGAGGCAGTTTAGAAGAACGGTATTCCCTGATAACCAGTCTTCTGGAAGGACGTTTTGGCAGCCTAGATGCAGAATTATCTGGTCTGGTGGAACAGATTGCCCAACTTCCCATCTCGGAACGCACCGGGTTACTTCTTTCTCTGGCTAATTTATCTCGCTCAGAACTGTTAGAAAGATTCAGGGAAAATTAAACTTTCAATCCCAATCTCAAAAACAGACAATTAAAATTCCCGATGAACAATCATTTCCAAATCCTGAAGAACCTTAAATGTCCTGCTTATTTTGCTAGACTAAAGAAGTCCCAATTCTTGATTAGCCTGAGATAGGAAGGATTATGGTCAATCAAATCAGCATTGTCATCTCCAAGAATCCCGACGGATATTCACTCAAATCTCCTGAATTAGCAGCAATTGATTACCAGGATAGCTCTCTAGAAGGCGTTTTAAATCGACTGAAAGATGCTCTGGAAACTCATCTGATGGCTTCTGATATATCTCAAGAGGAGACTGGAGAATCAATTTTAAAGATAGTTGATAGGTTGAATCTGAACTTCCCTGAAGAAAAACTTGATCCGCTTCCATCTGACGGTGCAGAAGAGCATGACCATTATCTTTATGGGAGTCCCAAGAAAAGGCAATGAAACAAATTTTTGCCGACACTTTCTACTGGGTTGCTTTAATCAATCCCCAAGATAATTGGCATCAACGAGCCAGAGAAGTTACGTCCAGTCTCAAAAACGTTAAACTTGTGACGACGGATGAAGTTTTGGTAGAGCTACTGAATTTTATGTCAGTCCGGGGAGCAAATCGGAAGCGGCGTACTGTCGAATTTATCGATGATCTGTTCCAGAATCCCCGCCTTCAAGTCATTCCGCAAAACCGAGAATCATTCCTGCAAGGATTCGAGTTATACCGCCGCCGTCCAGACAAAGAATATAGCCTGACAGATTGTATTTCAATGACGGTCATGCAGCGCTTAAAAATCAGTCAAGTGTTAACTCACGACAATCATTTTCAGCAAGAGGGTTTCATAATTCTATTGGAATAACAGAGGGAAAATTAAACTTTCAATCCCCCTAAGCTAGGAAAAACTATCCCCAAGCATTAATGGTAGTATATCTGCTGAATTATGGGCAAATCTCGCTCGCAGAACACATGAGTAGAAAACGGGTTTCTCGGAGAAACCCGTTTTCTGTGCGTTACTCAACGGATTTAGTATGACAACTGATAAAAACCCCTCCAATTAATGAAGGGGAATTGTCGGATTTTATTGATGGTATTAGGAGGCTTTTGTGGTTTCTTTTTCTGAAAAGACGGACAATAAAAGGAAAATACACACTTTTGTCTTTATAACTGTATTTTAAGCTACATTTTTATAAATATTTACATTCCTCTCCGTCAGGCTTCTTTGGCAACTTTAAGAGCGATCGCCTTCTATCTTTTAGTAGTCAATAATGCCGATGACAAGAGCTAAGTTAAGATTGAAGGGCATTCAGTTGTTAACTCATGTAATTCTTGAGTAGGGCGAAAATATGACGACACTACTTGTACAAGCGACCTCGGCTCCTTTGATGATTGATCTTCCTTGGATTATGCCGATGACGGAGGAGCAATTTTATGAATTTTGTTTAGCCAATCGAGATTTACGCATTGAACGCAGCGCTAGTGGAGAAGTGATCGTTATGCCTCCTGCTTTTTCAGATACGGGTAATCGCAATTTTAATATAGCTCTGCAACTGGGGAGTTGGTCAGAACTAGATGGGACGGGGCTTGGGTTTGATTCCAGTGCGGGTTTTACGCTGCCCAATGGTGCGACTCGTTCACCGGATGCTGCTTGGATTAAATTAGAACGCTGGAATGCTTTAACAGAAAAACAAAAAGCCTCTTTTGCCCCCATCTGTCCCGATTTTGTCATTGAATTGCGTTCTGCTAGTGATACAGTATCCAGTTTGCAGAAAAAGATGGAAGAATATATTGCCAATGGTACTTTATTGGGTTGGTTAATCGATCGCCAAAATCGCCAAGTCTATATTTATCGTCCCTATCGAGAACCGGAGATTTTAAATGCTCCTGAAACCATTAGTGGTGATCCAGAATTGCCGGGGTTTGTATTAGTAATGGCTAAGATTTGGTAAATGCGATCGCTGATGAAAGGTTCCGTCAATATAGAACAACTAAGCACGATTAACGCTGTTCTATCGGTGTTGCTCACGGGAATTCTCAACACTGATAGAACAGCGATAACTAATCATCCTGTTAAGATTGGGTCAGGGTAGCCAATTCTAAGGCTAAAGGATCAACCCGGCGTAAATTTGCCCCTAATGCTCTTAATTTACCCTCTAAATTATCGTAACCTCGATCGAGGTGATGGAGTCCCTGCACAATAGTAGTCCCCTGGGCTGCCAATCCTGCCACCACCAAAGCTGCCGAAGCGCGTAGATCCGTGGCCATCACCGGAGCCCCAGATAGGAAAGGCACACCGCGCACTAAAGCCACATTTCCTTTGACCTTGATATCTGCTCCCAGACGCTTTAATTCGGCCACATGACGCAGACGGTTTTCAAAAACCGTCTCATTAACCACGCTACTGCCCTCGGCTAAAGTTAATAGAGCCATAAATTGGGCCTGCATATCCGTGGGAAAACCGGGATAGGGCAGGGTTTCCATATCGGTGGCTTTTAAGTCCCTAGGGATAATCCGGAGACGATTAGGGCCATCTTCCACTACTTCCGGACCGATTTCGTGCAGTTTGGCAATTACCGAAGCTAAATGGCTGGGAATCACGGGATAAAGACTAATTTCTGAGCGGGTAATCGCCCCGGCTATCAGTAAAGTCCCAGCTTCAATGCGATCGGGAATGATATTATAATCGGTACTGTGCAGACGGGAAACTCCCTCAATAACAATTGTATTGGTTCCGGCACCGCGAATTTTTGCCCCCATGGAAACACAAAAATCGGCTAAATCAATCACCTCTGGCTCCTGGGCCGCATTACCGAGAATGGTTTCCCCTTGCGCTAAAGTCGCCGCCATCATTAGGGTTTCCGTCGCTCCCACACTGGGATAATCCAGATAAATATTCGCCCCTTTCAGACGACCATTACCCTTAACGCGGGCGTGTACCATGCCCCGATCAATTAATACATCTGCACCCATTGACTGTAGGCCTCTAACGTGCAGATCCACTGGTCTGGCCCCAATGGCGCAGCCGCCGGGGAGGGGAACTTTTGCTTCTCCTAAACGGGCTAAAATCGGTCCAATGGCAAAAAAACTGGCCCGCAACTGGGAGACGAGATCGTAGGGTGCTTGAGCTTGTTTGAGGTCTCTGCCATCAATCTCTAGTCTATCTCCGGTGCGACTGACTTGCACGCCCAAAGCCGAGAGAATTTGACTCATCCGCTCGATATCGGCTAGGGCAGGTACATTACTAATCTGGCACTCGTCGGAGCAGAGTAAAGCTCCGGCCATAATCACTAGAGCGGCATTTTTGGCACCACTGATCTTGACTTCACCCTTGAGAGAGTGACGACCTTGAATTTCTAAATAGGGATGCTCGGTATCGATAGTCATAGGATGATTCATTTATCTTAGTTGGGAGTCTTGGCTAAGGAAAGCTTCAGCAAAATGAGACTGCACTGTATCAGATTTTTGAGGAAATTATTGGTGATTCTACCCCGAAAAGCGATTTTTGTCTTAATTATCTCAACTATCTTGACTTATGGATTGTCCGATAGTATAATAAAAGATTGTGAAAGAAAAACGCGGAACTGGCGGAATTGGTAGACGCGCTAGATTCAGGTTCTAGTGTCTGCAAAGACTTTCGGGTTCAAGTCCCGAGTTCCGCATTATCTCCCTCAAGACGCAGTTGTTTAGGGCAGCCCTAGCGGGGTTAAAAATCCGATTGGCTATGATTAGCAGTGTTCAAAACCCTTTAATCAAGCAAATTCGCAAGCTACACCGCACTAGAGAGCGACAGGAGCAGAATTTGTCCTTAATTGAGGGAACGCACTTACTAGAGACGGCTTTAGCGGTGAATTGTTCCCTAGAGACGGTTTGTTATACTGAAAAGTGGCAGCAAAGACAGGGAGAATTAGCAGAGAAACTTCAAAATCAGGCGAAACGAGTCGAGATAGTTTCCCCGGAAGTCCTCGCTTCCCTAGCAACAACGGTTAATCCCGATGGTGTGATTGCCACTATTTCCCGTCATCACCTTCATCCAGTACCCCCAAATCCGCTACAATTGGGCTTAGTTTTGGAAAGATTGCAGGATCCGGGTAATCTCGGCACTATTATTCGCACTGCTGTGGCTACGGAAGTACAGGGTATCTGGTTAAGTCTCGATAGCGTCGAAATCGATAACCCCAAAGTGATCCGCAGTTCGGCTGGGGAATGGTTTCGATCGCCCCTAGTGGTAGAATCGGATTTATCCGCTTTAGTGAAAAAATATCAAGCACAGGGGGTAAAAGCGATCGCTACTTTACCCACAGCCCAAAAAAACCATTGGGAGATTGATTTTACCCGTCCGACTTTAATCTTGTTAGGCAATGAAGGAGCCGGTTTATCGCCCCAATTAGCGGCTTTAGCCGATGAAACGGTGAAAATTCACCTCTTTGGTGGTGTGGAATCTTTAAATGTTGCGATCGCTACTGCCGTCATCCTCTACGAAGCTAGAAGACAATTATCGGTAAACATTTAGCGGGATAACACTACTCTAGTATCTATCGACGTAACCATGTTTGCGCTGGATCTCCATTGCATGTCCAGAGTTGCAATGGATTGCCCAATTGACTTTGCCCGTAATCTTTAGCGTCTAAGCAAAGCCCACCTGAACTAACGATTTGACCGCTTGGTTTAAATTTCCACGTTTGCGCTGGATCTCCATTGCATGTCCAGAGTTGCAATGGATTGCCCAATCGACTTTGCCCGTAATCTTTAGCGTCTAAGCAAAGCCCACCTGAACTAACGATCACAGACGGAGCCTGTGTAGATTGTTTTGCATTTGCTTGAGCTTTGCGGTAAGATTCCCAACCCTTTTCTAAAACAGCTGTGTAGTAAGTGTCAGCCAAACCGTTACAAGTTGCCCTTTGCCCACTGATTTTCTGAAATACGCTAGGAAACTCTCTGCTACAAGCGGCTAACATCTCATTATGAAATTGCTTATCACAGTCATTCTTTGATTTTCCAAATGTGTCGTAACACTTATCATGGTTGTTACAGGCTTCTTTAAACCATAGATTTGGAGTTAGATACCAACTCCACCCGCTTCCGCATCCTGAACTCTGTGCTTTTACAGGCTTAATATCAACCAATAGACTTGTTGAGAATAATAAAGAGCATATAAGCGGAGTGTATACAGAAACTTGGAGAGGAAAAGAAAAAGAATTGGCTTTCATTTCTAAGTCATATTCATAGCTAAAGGAACGATGGCAAGACCCCTGGTGAAAAAAACAACTGCGCTCTAATAAATAACCTTAATGGGAAGACAAGAAATTGAATAATTTTCAAATTATTTGGCTAATGTCGCCGCTTCCACTCAAAATTAGATTTTAATTTCTATTGTATTTTCTCAGGATACCAACCTAATGTCAAGACTACTATTCATTGTTTTTTTTGGCAAACAAAACGGTTTATTTTTAACAAAAATAAACAAATATTTTGAGCGTAGCCGCCAAAACGGAAAACTGCTCGGTGTCTGACAGGGGGACAAGAAGGCTGAAATCCATATATCGTAAGCTTTTCATGGTTTTAGCTCGAAAAAGTTTGCCGCACCATCTCTCACTTATTAATAATAATTCCTAGTAAGCTCGCTCCTATCCCTAGTTCTTTCGTTAGCTTTTTGCCTAGAATCGCTAGATCTATTTCTAGTGAGAGAAGCCAGAAGCCTTTGTTGGCAAGTTTTCTAGCTCGCTTGTCCCCCTGTCAGGCTCGGTGTCCAATTCGGATTACCCAAGGCTGTGCATCGGGTAAACGTTCCTAAAGACGATCAACTTCTACCATCGGTGTAACTGTAGCGAGGTTGTCGTACTGTCATTGGCTAGACTCTGTTTCAAAGTTTTTCTCTTTATTTTAACCTAGACCTTAAGTCCGATTTTGGCAGAATTTGATCGGCTGTTAAAGTGACAATTTGGCCGTCTTTGAAAATGCTGATAGATTCTCCTAAGAGGCGGTGTCTCTCAATCGCTTCTGCGATTGCGACTCTAACACCTGTATCGATTCGCTCCGATAATTTATCAGGAATTGGTTCAGTCATGGGCTACCTCGGTTATTTGTTGCCAGATAGAGGGGTCATCGATTTCTGGGGTTGCTGATTGGCGATGGGAATCTTCTTGTGTGGGGTTTTTAAAACCTAGAGCCAAACTAACTTTTGGATAGGATGCACGGTTTTGTGACTTTCTCTCACTTATGATGAGCAGCAGAAGTTATTCAAAGAGGGCGAATGCAATTCGCCCCTACAATAAACAATATTATTGCGCCAATGGTAGGGGTGCATCGTGGTCAGTGAGTTGATCGAACTGCGTGCGCCCAAAATGTAATAGATAGATATTTCTCCAAAGCAGAAAAATTAATTTTGACTCAAGAATAAACTGGGCAATCCGATCAGATTATCCTGCTTAAAGAAGATCGAATTTTGTTGTCGCAATTTACCGATTAATCTTGTTACTGTTACTCTGGTAGTGCCGATGGCGCTGGCAATTTGAGCGTGAGTTAGGGGATAGGGGAGATAATAGCCTTCTACACAGGGTTGACCGTATTCTTCCAATAATAGAACCAAGAATCCCATTAATCGATCGAGGGAGCGTTTTTGACCGAGAATACTCAACCAAAATAATTTACGCTGGTATTGATGGCGAAAAGTTTCCATAACAGCCGATCGCAATTGCGGCCAGCGTTCTAGGTCTTCCCAGTATAACCAGACTAACTCGGTTCCGTCTAGATGAGCTTGGGCTTGTAATTGAAAGGGAAATTGAGAAACAATCTCAAAAGGTTGACCTGCACCCACAAAACCGAGAAATACTTCCTCACTATCGGCAATAGGTGGTTGACGGGGGAATTTTTGGTCGATAACGTTAACTTGTGCCTTACCAACAATACGAATCGCCCCAGATTCAACAAAGTATAACAGTCCGGGGCGCGTGGCTACTTTTTCATCTTTGGCAAAGGTATGGTTACGATAATGGGATTTTGCCCAGTTAAAGATTTCTGTTTCTTGACCGATTAAGGGTATAAAATCCGACGAAGGAACCGAAGAAGACATTAAAATTAATAACCCACTGGGGCGTTGAGGGAACTGTAAACTAATGTAACAAAAAATTTCTGTGATTGGGGGGGGCTTGTAGCCGCTCGATGCTTATTGGTCAATAATCCCTAAAAGTTGCGGGGATTGAGCAGATAGGAGAATTATTAAGTATTCTTAACAGAATACCCGCCTCAATGTTACAAAAGCGAGATAATCACCTTATCTATTCTTAACTTTTTCTCGCTTTTCTGGGGACTATGGCATAAGATAGGATGCGTGACTATTAGTTTTCTATCTATGATATAGCGTTTCTCTTAAAGATGAAGTATAAAGAAATTTGGCATTATCTCTTGGCGACCGGCTACTGTTAACCGTTCCCTGTTCCCTAAAACCAGATACTTCGTACCTCACTATTAAGATAACTGCTAGAGATGATAGTTGATAGATAATTTAAATTTATACTTTTCCTTAAAAACTTCGGTCAAACTTGTATGAATAGCATTAGACAAAAAGTGGAATCCCTCTTGAATCAATTACCGGATGATTGTTCAATTGAAGATATTCAGTATCATTTATACGTTCTGGAGAAGGTGCGTCAAAGTTTGAGCGCGGCTTCTCTAGAGAATACAATCCCCCAAGAAGAAGTTGAGGGTCTTTTAAACAAATGGCTGATCGAGTGAATTATCGCCTTGTCTGGTCGCCCAAAGCAATTGAAGACGTGGATGCGATCGCATCTTATATTAGTCGAGATTCCCCGTCCTACGCGGCGGCCGTCGTGCGTCGAATTCTTGATATAAGCTATTCTTTAGAAAATTGTCCCCTAGAAGCGAAAAAATGCGCCGAATTTAGCGATGATACCATCCGAGAAAAGTCTGCATATGCTTACCGTCTGATCTATCAAATTCAAGGGGTGGTAGTTATTATAGCGGCGATCGTCCATAGTAAGCATTTCTTGGATTGATCGAGTCAGTGGTCAGTTATCAGTTATCAGTTATCAGTTATCAGTGGTCAGATTTGAGTTTTCAGTTCACAAGGGCCGAATCTAAAACCCAATTTGTGGCTCTTCTGGTTTATGTGTGGAAACGAAGCCTATACTGATAGTTTCTTCGGCAAAATAGTCGTAAAAGTCCTTCTCAGTCAACATTTCACGATTCCATAAGCAAAAATTATCACACAAAGTCGAGAAGAGCCAATTTGTTAAGCTAAAAACTTTAATCTACTCAGTTTCTAACCTTCTTTTTAGGTAGGAGAATTGCCAGATTCTTTCTGGGAGCCTATTGCCTGTTGCCTCTTGCCTCTTGCCTTCAGTTCACTGATTACTGATTACTGTTTACTGGACGGCTACGCCGTGCCTTTGGCAACACTGAAAAGTCCCCCACCCCCAATTTTGAGCCTAATTCCCGCTTAATCCGGTTGAGAATCGAGGTTTCATCGAGGGAATCGAGAATACTGGCCACCACTGCCTTCGGGCCATCGGGTCCCCAGGTGGCCCCATTAGCGAGATAGGTTTTCGTCACTTGGCCGATCGCGTAACAGGATACACCGGCAACCCCCGCTTGAGTCAGGGCGATCGAAGTATAGGGAAGGATAGAAATGCCGCCAGTGGCAGGAATCGAGAGGCCAAGCAGTCCTTTGAGGGAACTTAAGCCCAAAACCGCTAAAAATTCGCTGGCACTAATACCCCCCATATTGAGGGCAATTTTTTGTAAAAGAGCGATCGCCCCCCGACGAGTTAAATCGATGCCGTATAAGCGAGAAAGAGCGAGAATCATGGCTAGATCGATAACTGCCCCCGTAAACAGATCCAACACCGTCACTGGATTGAGAGCGATCGCCGATGCTTTGATCATCACTGCTTTTTGAATCAATTGATTAGCGCCGCGATCACGGATAGCCATTTTGCGGGCGACAATTTGCTCGTTTACCTCGTCCGCATACAGCATAGAATTGAGTGCTACCAGCGATTTACCCTCTCGCTCTAGAATTTCCAAAATTTTGAGTTTCAGAGCTTCTATCTGGGGTTTTCCCCGAAATCGTTGCGTTTTTAGCCGTCCATCCTGCCCTTTAACCGTCTCCGCTAGGAGGGGAGAGGCCGCCACCATAACAATCTCATCGGGGGAGAGTAATTCTTTCACCCGTTCTGAGGCGATTTTCTCATAGATGGCGAGGCGATCGACTTCCGGATACTGATCAATTTTATTAAAGACCAAAATCATCGGTTTTCCTGCTTCCCGCAACTTGGCCAGGGCGGAAAATTCCACTTTGGTCATATCACCGGAAATGATAAAAAGGATTAAATCCACCTGCTGCGCCACCTGACAGGCGAGAATTTCCCTCGTTTGCCCATCTACCTCATCAATACCGGGAGTATCAAGCAATTGCACCTGAGCATTACCCTGGCCGTTCAGGGTCAGACGCGCTAGATTAGGGAAAGTATCATCGCTGCTTAACTGCCAATTTACCCCTTTAATGGTGCGGGTAACTCCGTGTAGAGGACCGGTTGTAAAGATTTCTTGACCGACCAGAGCATTTAAAATCGAGGATTTTCCCCGGCCCACCAGGCCAAAAGCGGCAATTTGAATCAGGGATCGATCGAGTTTTTCTAGCAGGGCCACTAGGCGATCGATCTCCGCTTCTAGACCAATTTTCTCGATCGAGGTAAGATCCAGACGCTCGACAAGTTTGCCCAGAGAATTGCGTGCCTGATTATAGTTGAGTTCTTCTTGAATAGTGCCGACACCTCGAAGCGCTTGTTCTAGGTCTTCGGTATTCCAAGCTCGATCGAGGAACGGGTCAGAGGTCATTTCAGTTATCAGTTATCAGTTATCAGTTATCAGTTATCAGTTATCGGTTATCAGTTGTCAGTGATTAAGTGGGTGGGTGTTAAAAATTGTCATACTTCCCCCCTTATCAAGGGGGGATTAAGGGGGGATCAAGGGGGGATCAAGGGGGGATTTATCTTCAATTATAACCAGCTTATTATTAAGGATAATCAGGATGAGTGTCATCTACGACTTGGAACACATTACCAGCTATCATTATCGTAAACCGGTAACTTTTGGGGAACATCGGGCGATTTTTTTGCCTAGCGCTGGTCACGGTGAAAGAATTATCAGTTATTCTGTGGAGGCGAATATTGCCGCCAAAACGCGCTGGACTATGGATACGCTATCTAACAATGTGGTAGGAATTGAATTTGCTGAACCAGCGTCAGAATTAATCGTTACCTGTCGATTACGGGCGGAACATTTTGGCTTAAAAGCGATCGCTGATTTTCCCCTCGCTCAACGGGCGATCGAAATTCCCGTCCAATATACCCCCGATGAATGGTTAGATCTAGTGGTGTTTATGCGTCCCCACGCCGAGGATGCCGACGGCAGCCTGGCAGCTTGGGCCAAAAGTTTTGTAGCGGGGGACCAAGATGATACCCTCGATGTCATGGCAAGAATGATGGCGGCTATCAAAGATAATTTTACCTACCAATCCAGGGAGAGTGAAGGAACTCAATCCCCCGGAGAAACCCTGCGGCTAAAGTCGGGAACTTGTCGCGATTATGCTTGGTTGATGATCGAAGCTTTGCGAAGATTGGGTTTAGCCTGTCGTTTTGTCAGTGGCTATCTCTACGATGCTGCCCTCGACGGTGGTGAAGTGGGGATGACTGGCTCTGGTGCTACCCATGCTTGGTTACAGGTTTATCTACCGGGGGCCGGTTGGCGTAATTATGATCCGACTAATCAAATTACCGCCGGCTTTGATTTAATTCGAGTGGCGATCGCTCGTCATCCCAGCCAAATTATACCTCTTTCCGGTTCTTGGTTTGGTGATGCCGATGACTATTTGTCTATGGATGTTAAAGTGACCATTCGCAAGCTGGGGACGCTGCCAGATTTTGATCCCAGGGAATAGGTTGAATTATCGGGTTTTTCCTTGACCGGCGATGGATAGAGGAACCGCCGTAAGTGGGTAGGTGTTAAAAATTGTCAGATACCCCCTTATTAAGGGGAAATTAAGAGGGGATACCCCCTTAATCCCCCCTTGATAAGCTATCCATTAGTCAGATCTTTCTTAACAAAAAGAGAAGAAACTTAAAAAAAGGGGAAACGATTGATAGGTATAGTTTTGAAAGAAGGAATTAAGGTGGAGGTAAGCAAAAAAATGGAGAAATGGGCAGCCCAAGAACTAAAGTATGCAGACCTAGGGGACACCAGAAGAAAGAAAAGGTTAATCAGTATCGTGGAAAACTTGGCTGGGCAACCTAGTACAAGTGTGCCACAAGCTTCGGGAAATCTAGCGGCAGCGAGTGCCACCTACGACTTTTGGAATTCCCCCTATTTTCACCCCTCAGCTCTAATTGCCGCCCAAGCTAAAAGTACAGTAGAAAGAATCAAAGAACATCCAATAGTTTTGGCAGTTCAAGACACAACAAGTTTAGACTTTACGACCCAAAAAGCCAAAAAAGGAATGGGTTATCTAGATTA
>NZ_JACJQV010000179.1 GCF_014696875.1 Microcystis wesenbergii FACHB-1317
CAATAACAGAGGGACAGAGGTGGTTAGCTGAACGTTGGGAAAAACTGATAGTTTTATCGACGTAAGAAGCAGAAAAATTAGCTAAATTAACAGGATGTACTCTCAGAAAATTTGAAGAGAGATAGGCTTTTAGTGGCTTGGGAACAAGCTTTATCAATTTATTCATAATCAAGATTGGCAGAGGATTAAAGATTAGTTATTGTCACTAACTCTTTTGATTAGAAAAAGATAAACTTGAGAATTTTCATTCAAATTTATTGACTCAAAATCCGCTGTACTTAATTTAAATGAATCAACCCTACCCGTTAGGGGAATATTTTCCTGGCCCGTAACCGTTATTTTGCCGAAAAAAGCCGGTAAAACCAGATAATTTCCCAGAAAATAACAAAAGCGAATTAAACAGGGATTAATTCGGGAATTGACAGCAGGACTTTTTCTAATGGTGAGGGACTCGTCAACGATAGTGCTTTGAGACATCCGATTGTTAGGAAAGATCGAGACTTTCTGACCACTTCTACTTTAGTCTAGTTGTCTGGGGGGTCGCCATCTTGTCCTGACCAGTTCGGTAATTGTCTTGGGGGATTAAGGGTTAGGATTGGGGTTGTACTCCCGATCCTACCGGTGCGATCGAGTTTAATTGCAAAGAGGGATGATCTTCTTTGACTTGCTGTAAATTCCACTCATTTTTGAATAATAAGACGGGACGGCCCCAGTAATCTTTGACAGTTAAAGTATTAAAGAGTTTACCTGCTTTTTCTAAAGCGGCCCAACCCCCGGCTACCCAACGGGCTAAACTATAGGCTAGGGGTTCGAGGGTAGTTTCGACTCCGTACTCGCTTAAAAGACGGAATTGCACCACTTCAAACTGTAATTGACCGACGGCGGCTAAAATCGGGTCGCGTTTAAATTCATCGATCGAGGATAATATCTGTACGGCCCCTTCTTCCTGTAATTCCGAGACTCCTTTTTGAAACTGTTTGAACTTGGAAGGGTTAGGATTTCTGAGATAGGCGAATAATTCTGGAGAAAAACAGGGAATACCTTCGTATTCGAGCTTTTTACCCATATAAATTGTATCACCGATCGCAAAGACCCCGGGGTTATTCAATCCGATCACATCTCCGGGATAAGCTTCTTCAATAACTGCGCGATCTTGAGCAAAAAGTTTCTGAGGACGGGATAAACGGATAGTTTTACCAGTTCTAGCGTGGTTTACTACCATATCCTTCTCGAATTTCCCCGTACATACCCGCACAAAGGCTACCCGGTCCCGATGTTTGGGATCCATGTTTGCTTGCAGTTTGAAGACAAAACCGGTGAAATCGGGATAGGTGGGATCAAGGACTCCTAGGGAGGAATTGCGTCCTCTGGGTGGCAATCCATAGTCGAGGAAGGATTCTAGGAATAATTTCACCCCAAAATTGGTCATGGCGCTACCAAAAAAGATCGGGGTCATTTCTCCTGCGTGGACTGCTGGCAAATCCAATTCTGCACCCAATTCCGAGAGTAGTTCTATATCCTCTTTTAACTGGTAATACAGGTCTTTTTCGAGATGATCCTCAATTTTGGGGTCGCCAAGCTCGATCACGGTTTCCTGCGCCTCCTGAGAGCCGTGGGAGCGACGTTCAAACAGGTGTATGGTTCGGGTGGCCCGATCAAAAACTCCCCGAAAGCGATCGCCAATTCCGATCGGCCAATTGACGGGATAGGTTTGTAATCCTAATTCTCGCTCGATTTCGTCCAATAAATCCAGAGGTTCGCGGCCGGGGCGATCCATTTTGTTAACAAAGGTAAAGATAGGCAACTGTCGCAGTTTGCACACTTCAAAGAGTTTTCTCGTTTGCGGTTCCAAACCTTTGGCCGCGTCGATTAACATCACCGCATTATCGGCAGCGGCTAGGGTACGATAGGTATCTTCGCTAAAATCTTGGTGGCCGGGAGTATCGAGGAGATTAATCTGAAAATCACGATAATCGAACTGTAAAACCGTGGAAGTAATCGAAATTCCCCGTTGTTTTTCCATTTCCATCCAGTCGGAGGTGGCTTTGCGTTGGTCGCGTCTTGCTTTGACTGCACCCGCTTGATGGATTGCACCCCCGTATAGTAACAGTTTTTCGGTCAGGGTGGTCTTTCCTGCGTCAGGGTGGGAGATAATGGCAAAATTTCGCCGTTTTTCCAAGACAGCTTCGCTGGTTTCTAGTTCTTTTTCAATTTCGGTCGTCATTCTAATTTCGATCGCTTTCCTATCTTTCTATTCTAGTTTAGCTGGGGAGTTAGATATCTTTATGGCTCTGATTCTAGGTTAAACTCAATCCGGCTCTGTAAAACCATTTCTGCAATTACCGCTCCTCCTTTACCTTGAGCTAAAACCCGCTCAAAACGGTTGATTAATTCGGGAATATTGATCACTTCCTCTACCGATTCTAGATATCTTTCGACAATTGCCCTGATCTTGTATCTTATCTTAGCTTGCTCCGCAACTTTTTCTAAAATTTCCTCGCAAGTCTGCTCAGTTTTAACCACAAAAGTAATGGGATATTTTTGCACTTTATCAATATCTAAAAAATATTTATCAGCAGCTATCGTTTCCGTAACTTGAAAAAATCGACCTAGGGGTTTCATGACAAAATCTATCCCCCCGTCATTGGCATTTGTTCGACCAGTTTTATATAAAAGTAAGTATTCAGAGTTTAACTGATCAGGCGACCATCCCCAATATATTTTCTGTTCCCCATAATACTCTTTAAGAATTGCATAACTGACAATCTCAAAAACTCTAGCATCAATGTTTGGTCTGAGTAAACTCCGAATAAATTCAATGGCTCTCTGGGGTTCTTGCTGTTGAATATCAATCATCTGTTGACAATAGCTGATAAATTGATTAAATGCTTTTTGTCTTGTTTGCACATAGGCATCAATTATATCTATAATGACCAGGGCGATATTAACTTGATTACCCTCTAGATAAAACTTAATTAAATTCTCATTAATCCAGTATCTATTGGTTTTCACATCTCTAATTATAGGCAGATAAGATAAAGTAGGAAAATACTTTTTAAATTCCTGATTTAATCGATGATTGAGAGCATGATTTTGTAATTTATCGCCAAAAGTAAGCTCCCTTTGCCTGCGAAAAAGTGTCATATACTGAGCGCCTTGATACTCGTCGTATCCATCCTTAAGATGAAACTCATTATTAATATAGTCTTCCACTAAAACATAAATGGCATAATGATTAGCCAATCCTGCTCGGGATTTAGAACCTCGATTAGCGGCTCTAGTTTTAATGTTCAAATATTGCAATAACTCACTAGCATTTAAAATGCTATTTCCCTGATTGGGAAAGTAATTATCGATAATTTTAATAATTATCTTGGTGAATTCATGCTTGACTATCGACATCGAAAAGACTCTCCTGTACAAAGTTAGATTCTTGTTTATTTTCGCTTTTTCTACTATAGCTTTTTTGAGGTGGTAGTAACTTTTCTTCCTTGTATTCTTGCCATCCGAGAATCCGTCGAAGACCAATTTTTAAATACTCCTCTTGTAATTCTATACTAATAGAAATTCTTCCCAAACGTTTAGCTACAGCTGCAGCTGTAAAAGTTCCTGCAAATGGATCAAGCACAATTCCACTCTTGTCAGTGCTGGCCAAAATAATTCTTTCTAGCAATGATTCAGGTTTTTGTGAGGGATGATTTTCGTATTCATCCATGCGATATCTTACCCTAGGGAAATACCAGACATTGCCCGGTACTTTCTCTGTATTGTATTGACTCGGAATCGCTTTTCTATAATCAATTAGTTTTCGTTTTGCTCCAGTTTTTGCTTCTATCTTAATATCCTTTGAATTAAAAGTGTAATTATTTTTATCTTTCACACAGTGAAGTATTGGTTCATACATCGAACCAAAGTATTTTGTTGCTTGTACTCCTGAACTATCATAATGCCAGATAATGCGACTAAGAATCGTCATTTTTTGTCTTAAGTAAAGATCAAAGTAAGGCATTGCTTGAGTGCTGGCCATAACATATAATGTTCCCTGGGGTTTCAAGATGCGAAGGCAATGATCAAGAATTTGATTTGCCCAATTTATATAATCATTTTCCGATTCCCATTTGTCGTAAAAATCGGCAAAATGCTTACCTATATTATAGGGAGGATCGAGAAAAATTAGATCTACGGAATTAGAGGCAATCTCACTGGATAAAATCGGCAAAGAATCACCATGAAATATAACTTGTTCATCAGCTTCGTATCGTTTAAACATGATCGTTTTTTCGATTTAAAGTAGTTGGATTTTTACTAGCTATTAGCGTTCAGCACCTAGAGAATTTTTCAGATATCAGAACATCCACTTTTAGTTCTTTATTTTTCAATTAAGCTGAGGGCTTCAAGATCAATCCTATAAGATTTGTTGGGAAAATTTATATTTGTCAACAAAATTACAAAGTATTGTAAATATTGTTAAAAAATGTATCAAATGTCAACTATTGGTCAAATAATTTTGACATAATCGGGGTGGAGGGGTTGACAGGTAAAGTTTTTGTGTTTTATCCAGCATTTCTTAAGTGTAACTAGGATAGTTTAAAATCCACAACTGATAGTGTTATGAGTGATAATACCAAACAAATTTATAACTACACCGTTATTCTCGAAAAAGAGTCAGACGGTGGTTATCACGCTTTTTGTCCTGCGCTTAAAGGTTGTCATTCTCAAGGAGACACTTTTGAAGAAACGATTGTCAATATTACAGAAGCTATGGAATTGTACCTCGAAAGTTTGATAGCTGATCATCAACCCATTCCCAAAGAAGATTTGATTTTTAAGCCTTTAAATATTTTAATATGAGTCAGTATCCCGCAGTTAAAGTCAAGGAGTTTATTAAAGTTATTGAAAAATTGGGCTTTTATTTGGATCGTCAAAAAGGTAGCCATGCTATTTACAAAAATAGTGGTGGATGTAGGGTTGTGATCCCTATTCATTCAGGAAAAGATATTAAGCAAGGTACTCTCATGGGTATGATTCAAGATATTGGTCTTGATAAAGAAACATTTTTCGAGTTGTTACGAAAATAAGAGTTAAAAGATAGTCGAAGCGATAGCAGCAATTGTACTTTCAGAGGAACGAAGCAATGTTTTAGACAAAATGTAAATTATAATCTGCAAAATGTGAATTATAATCTGTAGAAATGTCTCATACACTTTCTTGATAATTGATCTGTGGCACAAAAAGAATCCTTAGATATCAAACATCGTTTTGGTAAAGCTATCAGAAGACGCAGAAGAGAACTTGACTTATCTCAAGAAATCTTAGCTGAAAAAGCGGAACTGCACCGAACTTATATTTCCAGTATTGAACTTGGTAAGTGTAATGTATCTTTAGAAAATATCGAAAAGTTAGCCAAAGCACTTGATATATCTATTGCTGATCTTTTTGCTTATCTATAAATTTGATTAATTGCAATTCAGTATGGATAATAACCAGTTAGTGATAGAAATTCAAAAGCTAATTAAAAACTCAATAGAAAACTATTTTAAAAAACCCAAACCTAGGAATCATCATATTTTAGATTATTTATTTCCAGAGGAGAGACAGATTAGTTCTGTGATGACTGGACTAACGACAAGCATGGGAACTACTTTCTGGGAAAAATTAGCAAACTTTTTAGCCAAAGATAATGGATTTCGTATTTTATATAAGCAGGATAAAAAACTTTTACAACCTAGTCCATTTCCTCAAGACTTAAGAAGTGAACTCGATAATTTAAAAAGTCTCAGAAAATCGAAAGAACAAAAAATATCCATGACAGAGTGCATTGAAAGACTTAGAGTAGTAGCTAAGAAAATAAATAGGAATAACCTCAATTATATCGATCCTCCTTCTGGTCATGGAGTAGATATTTATTTAATCAAAGACAATATTGAGTATGTGTTTGATTTAAAAGCTACACATCCTAATAGGGGAGATGGTTCTAGATTTAGCGACCAGTTGTTAGATTGGTATTGTTATCGGCTGTCCCGTGAACCTTTAGCAAGTATTCACACAAGAATTGTTATTCCTTTTAATCCTTTCTTACCTCAAACATGGTGGCAATCACAGGGAAATAAAATGTATCCTCTAGAGGAACATCATGATATATGGGTTGAAAATGAATTTTGGGATTTTTGTTCTGGTAAAATCAATACTTGGTCATTAATTAAAGAAGCTTTTATCGATCTTCAAAAAGCTCAAGCATTTATCAACAAGTATAGACAAAAGTTTCGTAATTATCTAGATAATTAATTTGGTCAAATTATTTCTAGTAAATTTCTAGCCACTGCCTCCACCACTGGTACAGGAACAGCGTTTCCGAATTGTTTTTTAGCAATAGCCGGCTGTGGATGATAGATAAAATTATCGGGGAATCCTTGTAATTTACGCGCATCTTGGGGAGTAATTTCTCGAAACTTTTTGGGTTTATAGATTTTCTTTAAAAACAATTGTTTGTATTCTTGGGGATGAGTAGCGGTAATTGAAATAGTAGCAATATAATCTTTAGCACCCGTAGCGGTTAGGGTAGGAATAATATCGGCCGTCGGTAAAATAATCCGATAAATGCCGTTAATTCCCGTCATATTTTTCGAGTTAATAAATTCATACTTACCCTGCTGCGTTTGCCAACAAATCCCCAGAGAAACTAACTGATTTAGTTCCTCGATTTTTAGATCGGGTATAATTTCCAAAAAAGCAGAAAAAGCCACGGGATGACCATCTTTTTCGCCATACTTTTTACTGCGTCTTAATTTCAGCAAAGCTAAACAGATACTTTTTTGTCGTTCCGTAGTTTTGATAATATCCCAAGAATGAATAGTTGTGTGACCATTTCTTAGATCAGAAAAAATAAAAAAGTCATTTAATTCATCTTCTTTTTGAAAACGAGTTCTCGATGGAGGAATAAAACCATTAAATAAAGTATCTGCGGATAACTTAACTTTCTCGACGGGTTGAATATTCTTGATGTCTTCTAAAATATCTAAAACCTTCGGATGGATACCCAAAGGTAAAGGAAATTTAAACCGCTCATAGTTGTCTATATCTTTTCTAATTCCTACGATAAAAACTCTCTCGCGATTCTGGGGTAAACCAAAATCGTAGGCATTTAATAACTGCCAGTAAACTTGATAACCACAGCTGGTTAATTCATCGATAATTAACTCTAAATTCTCCCGATTGCGAGGACTAGCCAACCCACTGACATTCTCGAAAATAAAGCTTTTTGGTTGACTTTTCTGGACTAATTTAATCACATCAAACCAGAGTTTTCCCCGGGGATCCTCAAATCCCCGTAAACATCCCGCCACCGACCAAGGTTGACAGGGAACGCCGCCGACAATAAGATCAAGATTATCGGGTAAATTGCTGATTTTACTCACATCTCCGAAAGCAATTTCATCGCTGTTGAGATAGCTAATAAAATTCTGTTGATAAACTTGGATGGCCTGTTGATCAATTTCTGAATAGCCTAAACAACGTCCTCCCAATTTCTCCAAAGCGATTCTAAACCCACCGATTCCCGCGAATAAATCGACAAAACGATATTGGGGATGGGTGATAACTAGATGTAGGGGTAATTGGGTTTGTGTGCTGACTTTAACTGTGGTTTTCAAGGGTAAATAATTCCTTTTCACCGTCTGGGAAGATGCCTATCTGTACTAACTATTTTAGTATAACTTAAGAGTTTTTTTCTAGAGACCTCCTGCAAATCTCCTGTCTCCTGACTTGAAAGAGGGTGTGGGGTGTGGGGTGTGGGGAGTTTTCTCAGTGAACTGATAACTGATAACTGATAACTGATAACTGATAACTGATAACTGACTTTAACCCAATGGCAGATGTGGGATTTTTGCAGCAGCTCTATCGAGTCGAGGAATACTCGTAGTCTTCGATAATGTGGAGAAGTCGCATAGCTGAACTACAGGATTCTTCTAAAATTTCCTGTTTCTCCTGAGAATCTTCGATTAAATCCTCAGATACTAGACGCAAAGAACCTAAAAGACTATTAAGACTGCTTCTCGCTTCGTAGGATAAATAAGCTTTTCTTTTTTGCTCATCTTCCCTATTCTTAGAGTCAGCCTCTTTGCTATCACTAAATTGCAGAGCGTGTAAACGGGCATAATGACCGCCTTGAGCTAATAATTCCTCATGATTGCCGATTTCTGCCACTTTTCCCTTGTCCAGCACCACAATTTGATAGGCTTTTTGAACAGTGGAAAGACGGTGAGCGATCACAAGAGTAGTCCGCTCGCGACAGAGTTCGTCGATCGCTTCCTGTACTAAACGCTCAGAAATTGTATCCAAAGCACTGGTGGCTTCATCGAGAATGAGAATATCCGGCTCTCGCAGTAAGGCACGAGCGATCGCTAATCTTTGTTTTTGTCCCCCCGAAAGTCTCACTCCCCGATCGCCAATTTCCGTATCCAGTCCTTCCGGCAATTTGGAGATAAACTCGTAGGCATTCGCCCTTTTTGTCGCTGCTACAATTTCTGCATCACTAACATCGCTTAATCCGTAGGCAATATTAAAACGGAGAGAATTATTAAAGAGAAAAGTGTCTTGACTGACTATTCCCATGGCTTTTCTCAGAGATTTGATCTCATAATCGCGTAAATCGTGACCGTCAAAAAGAATTCTCCCGGCTGTAGGATCATAAAAGCGTGGTAATAAATCAGCAATTGTCGATTTTCCCGCCCCCGAAGCACCAACAAGAGCGATCATTTTTCCTTTTGGAATCCAAAGATCGATGCCCTTGAGAACTAATTCTTGATGACCGGGATAGGAAAATTGGACGTTATCAAAATGAATACCTGTCTCTAATCTTTGATAGGGAATAGAGCCATTGCTCATAAATGGTTTATTCTCTCGAATGAGAAAATCCGCTACCACCTCTACTGCGGAAACATCACCTACTAGACTACTCCTAGCACTGTTAATTTGACCAACTATCGGCAAGGCCCGGAAAAGTACATAGAGATAGGTCAATAAAATTGTCGCTAAAGCTTGGATTTGTTCATTAAAAAGATAACGACCAGCAATGATAATTAAAGCAATAATAATTACCCCGCCGATCTCATTGAGCGGAGCGATTACAGCATTATTAGTCTGGGCATCTAAACCCGCTTTCTCCCGGGCTTCGATATCTTCCACAATAGATTCTAATTCGTATCTTTCATTTCCTACTGCTTTAATTAGGCGAATTCCCGTTAACAGTTCCAACAGTTTATTAGTTTGCTGTTTAGCCGTTACGGTGATAATCTCTCCAAACTTTTTCGATCTCTTGACAAAGTATTGATTAAGCAGACCTAAAAAGCCACCCAAAAGACTAGAAAGAATAGTTAATTGCCAAGAAATTGATAATAAAATAGCTAAGTACATGAAAGCTGTGGCGATAATCTTAATCAGGTTTATGTAATTTCTAATCGATGCTACGGCTCGATTAATCTCCGACATGAAACGATTAAAAATATCTCCTATTTTACTTTTTACATAATAATCTATATCCACTTCTAGCAGCAGAATAACTGAATCAATTCGCATATCTTTTGCCATAATCAAAGACAAGTAAGTTCCTAACAAATTACTGACAAAATTGGTAATGTGCTTGAGAATTAAAATCAATAATATCGCCGCAAACATCCAGAAAAAACGAGTATCGACCGAGAAAACCTCGAAAACTGAGAGCAGCTTTTTGATAATTTGGGGGGCATTTTTTAAGAGATCATTTTCGGGATTAATAAAAGAAATTAGCAAAGGGATAACTAAAACAGTTCCTACCCCATTGAATACGGTACTGGCAAAGCCGATAACAATACTGGAAACCACTAATATCCAGTGTTTAAGCGTATATTTGAGGAGAATTTGCTTAGGATTCATCGCTGTAAGTAATAAAGTAAATAGTCAACGGTCAATTATCCTACTCGCTACAATCTAATAAGTAGGGAGGCACAATTATTTGTAGGATGGGTTAGCGGTAGCGTAACATGAGCGGGCGTTGGGTTTCATGCTTCAACCCAACCTACGTTCATCTTATATTTAATTCCACCCGCCTACTTATTTCGCTTCCAGAGAAGTAATTATGCCAGAGAGAGTTGTCGCCATGGCGGTGGTACTATAGGAGGCGATACAGCGCTCTCTCGCTTTTAGTCCTCGTGCATTAGCCGAGTCGAGATGATTAAAAACTTCTCTAATTATGACAGCTAGTTGCTCTGGCGATCGAGGTTCGACTAAATAGCCAATATCAGCTAAAATTTCGGGAATATCTGCCACTTTAGTGGAAATAATCGGTTTAGCCATCGCCATACCATCGGTGAGTTTAATCGGAAATTGGGCGTTAGCCGTAGCTTCATCCCTCTGGGGAACGATAATAGCATGAGCAGCGGCCACAACTTCCGGCATTCGATCGAGCGGTTGAGCAGGTAAATGAATTAACCAAGGTTGACCTTTTTCTAGCAAACTATCCAGATAACCATCCCCGATTTGGCGACCTCCCACCACCACCAATTTAAAATCAGGATCACCAATTTGATCTAAAGCGATTAAGACATCTTCTAAACCTTTGTGGGGTCTAGCTGTACCCGGGAACATTAAGACTTTATACGCGGATAAACCGTATTTTTGACGACAAGCGACAGGATCGTAGAGATTGGGATCGAAAAGTTGCGTATCCTTGCCATTCGGTAAATAAATCCCCCCATAGCGCTTTTGCAAAAATTGATTATTAACCGTCACCGCATCAGCGCGGTCAATTAAATTTTCCATCCAACGCAGATAGAGAGGGTGATTCGGGTCTCTAAGCGCACCATTTTTTTTGAGGATATCCCTAGCTAATTGTCGGGGGTGAGGACGATAGGACCATCGATCGCCACCAAACCAACTCATTTCCCAATCGTCAATATCGAGAATTAGGGGACGTGGGGAAAAAAAACGTTTCAGTAAACCGATGCCGAAACTGGTGGGACGGGGTTTAACCGCATAGATAATCTCTCCGGAGAGGCGATCGAGTAAAGTTTTGATCTGGCCAAAAAACTGGGGATAATTATTGCCTTTGACCGATACCACCGGTAAATTCCCCGGTGGGGTTGGATAGATTTCCCGGCCAAAAACCGGGCCATAGACCGTCACCTGACAGTTTAGCTGTTGCAAGACTTGAGCAATCAAATAGACTCTTGTGCCACCACCACCGGATAAATCTGGTGCTAAAACAGAGATTTTTTTGTTCACGATCGCCGATCAATCCAGATTATCTAGCACGATAGGAGAATGTTAATCAATGTTAACGTTTTTGTCAATCTTAGGCGAACTTAACATTAATGCCACCGGAGATAGACTAGACAAAGAAAATTAACATATACATTGCCGAGACGACTAACTGAGTAAACATCACTGGTAAACCGTAGCGCAGAAAGGTATGAAAGGTAATTTTGCCCCCGTGTTGTTCAGCGATGCCGGCGGCGACAATATTAGAAGAAGCCCCCACTAAAGTACCATTACCCCCTAGGGTGGCCCCATACATCATCGCGTAGAAAAGCGGTAAAACTTCGGGGGGAAAGGAACCGGCATAATCGGGAGAAAGAACCTCTGTCCCGACTAAATTAACATTAACAAGGTACTGTTTCAGTAGTGGAACCATGGCCACCACTAGGGGAATATTCGGAACTACACTGGAAATAAAACCGACAAAAAACAGCAAGACTAGAGAACCTAAAAAGATATTTTTGCCTAAAATTATCGCCAGAAATCCCGATAAACTATTAACTACACCAGTTTTTTCTAAGCCGCCAATTAGGACAAAAATCGACATAAAAAATAATAGGGTACTCCAGTCCACATCCCGGAGAATATTATGAACCGTATCGATTTTCGATTGCTGGGCTAAAAGTAGGGCTAAAGTTGCCCCCATCAAAGCAACGGCCGCGGGAGCAAGGGGTACGGGAAAAGATTCACCGACGACGAATAAAAATAAGACTAAAAAGACGATAATTCCCCCCAGAGCTAAGACGCGAGGATGATTAATTTTCGGATGGGGTAATTCTTCTAAATGCTCGAATTTTGTCCGCCAGATTTTCGGGAATAACCAAGGTAACATAACCAGAATGGTAATTACTGCCAAGGCACCACCTAAACTCAAACGCTGTAGGTATTCCATGAAGGTGATATTAATAGAATCACCGACGATATAAGTAGCGGGATCACCAACAATCGTTAATAATCCGGAACTGTTGGCTACGAAAACCATCAGGATTAAGAGCGGCACAAAATCCACGCCTATGTCTTGAGCTAAGGGGGGAATCAGCGGGGCTAATAACATCACCGTGGTAGCGTTGGGTAATACCGCACAGATTGGGGTAGTAATGGCGACAATTCCTATTAGTAATAATTTGCCCTGTCCCTTGGCTAAAAGCACCATTTGTGCTGCTAAATAATCAAAAATTTTCGTTGGTTCAAAGGCTCTCACTAACACCATTACCCCAAAAAATAGGGCGAGAGTGGCATAACTGCGACTGATATAACCGATCGCCTCCTGGAGAGTCATGATATGGGTAAAAACTAAGATTAAAGCCCCCAGTAAAGCCGCTACGGTAATATGAAGCCACTCGAACATAATCACCACAATGACTGCAATAAAAGTCATTGCAGCAATCCACATTGGTAAAGATTCCAGCATTTTTGATCCTGTTTTTACTTTCGGTTTCTCGATACGACTAAAAGTTTGCCCGAATGTACAGCAAACTCACAAAAAATATGGTTATCTACGGAAAATCTTAAAATTGTTGCGATCGGTGAACCTGCATGAGAATCCCCATATACAATGTCTCCTGTAAGTTATGACTATCAAGTAGTATCAGCGACATAACTGAACCGATCAAGACATTGCTAGGAATGTAGTGATGTTTCAGTCTTCCCCCCCACGCCGACGAAGTTAGCTGACGGGCTAGGATAGAGAGATATCCTTTTCTAGGCTAAAAAATCTAGAAATACGCCCCCAAATGTGGTTCCTCCGCTCCGAATTTGTCTAGCTAATATCTAGCATAGAAACTTGGATTAGGCTGACTTACTCTATTTAGTGATCCACCATAGCATACTAACCCCAAAAAAAACGATATAGCTCTATACCAAACCTATCCCGTCGGTTATCCCCCGGGTTGCTAGGATAGAACAATGATAAGCTAATAGCTAACGACTGACCGCCATAGCAGCCACATCAGAAATTTCTATGAATAGAAGACCTCGTTATACTCCTCCCCGATCGCGCGATCGTGATTATGACCGATCCTATGGCGATGACTCCCGCGCTTCGGCCTCCGGAGGCCTAATGGCAAAATTAAACTATGCCATGATCGCCCTGATTGGCGGTATTTTTGTACTAGGGGTGGGTCTCGGTCTGGTATTCAGTTCTACCGCTAATTTTAGCCCCGAAAACGTCGCTTCCCGGGAAGTAATCGATCGCAGCGCCCCCAATGCGGAATTATGCGTGCAATTTGGGGCCAGTGCCATTGTCACCGATTTGCGGGTTTATGTCACTCTTAACCCCTTTAATGTTTTTGTTACCCAACCGGTTATGCAACCCGGTTGCGTTTTGCGACGCAACAACTGGTCAATTTTAGAACAACAAAAATTAGTCGATGGACAGCAGGTACAAAGTTGTAAAAACCGGATGAATACCTTTGGTTATACCGGCCCCTTGGAAGGCAAACCGAAAATCGATTGTATCTTCCAAAATGAAGCTGGGGGTAATCTTTTTGTTAATCCTGCTGGCGCTGTTGGCCCCAGACCAGATACAGATAAATTCTAAACTGGGAAAGATCGTTCTCCTGACTTGAAAGAGGGTGTAGGGTGTGGGGTGTGGGGTGTAGGGAAAGAAACCTCTTTCATCTGTGGGGGTGAAAATTTTTTCATCGGGACTGACTCCTAATCAACCGGAACAATTTTTGATTTTTACGAGAGGTCTAATGAGTTAGCCATTGGCCCGTAGTCACCACAAAAATTCCGCCAGCTTTTTTTAAAATAGGCTGAACTTTATCGATCAGACGACCAAGTTGTTCGTCACTATTACAAACCGTCATAATGTAGTTACCACTGTAATCACAATCCAAGTCATCACAGGATAAACCTCGATCACCTTTTCCCGAAGTACTGCCAAAGACGGTATAACCGGAAACTCCGACAACATCAAGAACGCTTAAGGTTTCTTCCAGAAAAGCATGACTAACAATTATGTCCACTTTTTTGACAGTTTGTAGGGAAGGATGCGGGGATTCAAGCATGGTAGTTAAGTAACAAAGGGACAAGTGTAAGAGAACAATTTTGACAGGAATTATTTAAAAACCGCCGGGCCTTTTAGACTCCACAGCCAATGATTTTGATCATCTCTAGGTACAGAGGAATACCGATGATGATATTGAAAGGAAAAGTTAAAGCCAAGGCCATAGAAACGTATAAACTAGGATTAGCTTCAGGAACAGTCATTCTCATGGCCGCAGGAACAGCAATATAAGAGGCACTGGCACACAAAACAGCGAATAATAAAGCATTGCCCTGTTCAAATCCGAGAACCTTAGCGATGAGAATCCCCACCATAGCATTGATGACGGGAATGAATACCGAGAAACCGATGAGAAAAGAACCAGTTTTGCCTAATTCCCGGATTCTTTTCGCCGCCACTAATCCCATATCAAGGAGAAAGAAAGTTAAAGCACCATAAAAAATCTCTTGAGTGAAAGGTTCTAATTTTTCCCAGCCTTTTTCCCCCGTCAGCATACCAACCACAACACTACCGACTAAGAGAAATACCGAACCATTTAAAAAGGCTTCATGTAGAACCTTTGACCAAGAAAACGCTTCTTCTTCGCCATTTTTCTCTTTAAAGACTCGCACCAGGATTAAACCCACTACAATTGCCGGCGATTCCATTAAAGCTAAGGCCGCTACCATGTGACCGCCATAGGAAATATGAAGTTTTTCTAAAAAAGAACTGGCGGTGATGAAAGTAACGGCACTAATGGAACCATAGGCTGCGGCGATCGCTGCTGCATTGGCACTATCGAGTTTAATTTTCAGGATAAAGAAAGTGTAAATGGGAACGATGCAAGCCATAACCACAGAGGCAATCAAAGTTAAAGCGATTTGGTTATTGATGCCACTTTCCGCTAGTTCATAACCTCCCTTGAAACCAATCGCCATCAAAAGATAGAGAGAAAAGAGTTTAGGCAGTGGTTGGGGAATCTCTAGGTCGGATTTAAAAAATACTGCCAGCATTCCCAAGAAAAAGAACAAAACCGGCGGATTGAGAATATTGAACAGGATTAAGCTGCCATCCATAGGTTTGCGTACATTGAGTTATTTCAATCTATACTATTCGATTTTGGGAATACTGGGAAAATGTTAAGAACCGGATTAAAACGCTTAACGATGGCCGCCCAAAAAAATTAAGATGGGTGATGTTTCAGTGATCGGTGATCAGTTATCTTGAAACCGTCAGCTTTTCTCCCCTCTCCCCCTCTACAATAATTACTCGCAGCCAGGAATCACTTGGGTTAGTATCATACTTTGTGCTTTTTGTCAAAAAAACTTTTTTTTTGCAATAAAACTACACAAAAAAAAGATCATCGTTGTGGGTGAAATTGACTGATTTAACCGTTTTAATTAGGATCACCTTCTAGGTGTGGCAAGGGTTTCAACCATTGCTGCCCAAAAAAGCACAGAATAACCCATTATGAAATTCAGTAAAATCGCTGTAACTATGATAACATCGTTGTTAAATAAAAATCTTTCTCAATTAATTCTTAAGAATTTATAAATATTGCGGAATGTTAATTTAAATATTCTCAAGTTTTTGCAGTCAATAAATAACTTTTGCTTATATTTGTCAGAAAATAGAACTCCTGCAAAAATCCCACATCTACCATTGGGTTAGAAGTCAGTTATCAGTTATCAGTTATCAGTTATCAGTTCACTGAGAAAACTCCCCACACCCGACACCCCACACCCCACACCCGACACCCCATACCCCATACCCCTCTCCCGTTCCCCGATAAATGCCAAAAATCCAGCTTAAAACCCCAAAATCAGAGCATCTTGCCGCCATGGTGGCACTCGATCGCAGCAGTCTCGGCGGTATTTGGACCCTATCTGGTTATGAACGGGAATTAAACAGCCCCAACAGTGAATTATTAATTCTTACCCTAGACGGGGGGGACGACACCCTAATCGGATTAGCTTGTTCTTGGGCAATTCTCGAAGAAGCACATATTACCCTCCTAGCAATTTATCCCGACTATCAAAGACAAGGATTAGGAAAACTGCTTCTCTACAAACTGCTTGAGAAGGCTGTACAAAGACAACTGGAAAGGGCTACGCTAGAGGTAAGGGTATCGAACCAGTCAGCAATCGGACTCTACGAGCATTTTGGCTTCCGCGTCGCTGGAGAGCGTAAAAATTATTATCCGCAAACTGGCGAATCAGCCCTAATTTTCTGGCGCAACGATCTACAAACAGCCGCTTTTCAGGAACAATTAAGCAAGTGGCGACAAGAAATCCTCTCCAGACTGGCGCGGGGAGAGTGGCAATTAGAGGAAGAAAGCAGGGACAAAATAGATATCATGGGGATGCAATGATTACTTACCAGCTTAAATCAGGTCGAGGTTAGGGAAAAATGAGGATTTTAGTCTTGGCGTGGGAATTTCCACCGCGATTAGTGGGCGGTATCGCCCGTCATGTCGCTGAACTCTATCCCGAAATCGTCAAACTCGGTCATGAAGTCCATTTAATCACGATCGAATTCGGTCAGGCCCCCAGCTACGAACTGGTGGAAGGTATTCACATCCACCGCGTCCCCGTACCCCCCGGCAATGACTTTTTCCATTGGGTGGTCAACATGAATAACAGCATGGGGCAACAGGGCGGCAAACTAATCGCAGAATACGGAAAATTTGACCTTGTTCATGCCCACGATTGGTTAGTAGGGGATGCGGCCATTGCCATGAAACATCTCTTTAAAATACCCCTGATTGCCACGATTCACGCCACGGAATACGGACGTTACAACGGACTGCACACCGACACCCAACGCTATATCGGCGGCAAAGAGGGAACCCTCGTCTATAATGCTTGGCGCGTTATCGTCTGTACCGGCTATATGCGTCATGAAGTCCATCGAGCTTTGGGCGCACCCTGGGATAAGATCGATGTGGTTTATAACGGCATTCGGGCCGAGAAAAAACAAAGAGATCCTAACTTTGATTATCGAGCTTTTCGTCGTCAATATGCGGGCGATCACGAAAAAATCGTCTATTACGTCGGGCGCATGACCTTTGAAAAGGGGGTTTCCGTGTTACTCAACGCCGCCCCAAAAGTCCTCGACCACACCGGGGCTAAAACTAAATTTGTCATTATCGGTGGCGGCAATACCGACAAACTCAAACAACAGGCCTGGCATCTCGGTATCTGGCATCATTGTTATTTTACGGGCTTTATGTCCGATGAAAACCTCGATCGCTTCCAAACCGTGGCCGATTGTGCCGTTTTTCCCAGTCTTTACGAACCTTTTGGCATTGTCGCCCTGGAAAGTTTCGCCGCTAGGGTTCCTGTGGTAGTTTCCGATACCTGCGGTTTTCCCGAAGTTGTCCGTCATGGCCAAACAGGAATTGTCACCCGGGTCAATAATCCTGATTCCCTCGCTTGGGGCATTTTGGAGGTTTTAAATCATCCCGAATACGCCCACGAATTAGTTAATAACGCCTACGAAGACCTAGAAAAACGCTTTCATTGGGCGAATTTAGCCCGTCAAACCGAGACAGTATATGGTTTGGTTGTCCAAGAACGACAACTGGTAGAATGGCGTTAATCAGGGATCAGTTTTTTAGACTTCAGCCATCCTGAAGCCGTCCCGATTTTCTTCTGGACAAACCTAATTAACTAGAGCATAATACTAGGAGAATAATTTCCTCGACACAAAATTATGAATATGCTGAAAATAACTAAGGATTTTAATCCCGCTCAACTAGCAAGTGTCCTGGTCAATTTCATCGGTTTTGTGGTTTTATTGACCTGTGTACTTCTTTCTCCCCATGCTCTCGTTTATGATGAGGTTTATCACTTACCGTTAGTAGATTTATTAAATCAATACGGTTTATCCTATCGATTCTTACGCGGTACAGGACAATCAGCACCAGGTCCGTTATACCCGATAATTCATTATATCTTTCAGCCCTTGACCAATTTGGAAGCCCCTGCCATTAGATTGGTTAATATTCTTCTTTTATTACTGTTAATTTTAGTCCTGAGTTTAACCCTGCAAAAAATTTTCAAAATTCCCCAGCCACTGGTCTCTAGTCTGACAATTATGGGCTTACCGATGATTTGGGTGATTACGGGCATGGCTCTCACGGAAATCCCTGCTATGCTCTTGGCAACTTTAGCAATTTTCTTGATATTTATAGCTCTAGAAAAAATTGAAGATAACCAGCAAATGAGCTTAGGAATAGCCGCTCTGAGTGGATTATGTTTAGGGATGGCAATTGTCGGCAGACAAACTTTTCTCGTTCTGGTGTTTATCTTGCCAATACTAACAATTAGTTCCTCAAAAAAATCTTGGCAGCCTTTAATATTATGCTGGTTAACTTCTGGAATTTTACCCGCTATTGTTTTTAGCGTGTGGGGTGGATTAGTTCCCCCCGGTATAAGTTCATTATCTTCTGGATATTCTCTGGTAAACGGATTTCTTTCCTTTGCCTACACCGGTCTTTTATTATTTATCCTCGCTCCCAAATGGTTCAGCTTGAATAAGGTGATAATAATATCTGTCCTGGTCAGCAGCTTTCTAGGCAACGCTCTCTTTAAAATCCTTTCTATTCGTCCAGCCTACCAAGTTTTCCAGAAAATTATTCCCGATCCTACTTGGCTAAGTTTCTTTTTCTATTTAGCTTCCTCCTGTCTGCTTGCCTTTGGAATTCTTTTTCTGATTGCCAGCCTCAACAATTGCCGAGATCACTATAAAGATAGTAAATTTCTGTTTTTAAATGTTGCCGTGATCGTAGTTGCCGCTACAGCTTTTAAAATTACCCATTATTATTCGACTCGCTATACAGCTACAGCTATTCCATTCTTGATCCTGTTAGCCCAGTATTATACCAAAGATAACTATTTCAAGGTAGCCCGCTTATTGCTGGGGAATATTGTCGGCTGTTTGATGTTAGTTTCTTATTTTTTACGTCCTTGGAACTAGAAATCTTGCAGATGAGATTCTTGGATTTTTGACAAGGATATACCCTAAAATAATAAAGGCACAACTTAACTTCTCCGAATATGACTATGAAAGCAGCTGAAATTATGACCACGGAGGTGGCCAAGATTAAAGGTTCTGAAACCGTTGCCAAAGCAGTACAATTGATGAGAGAAAAGAACATTAGAACTCTCATTGTCGATCGCCGTCACGATGAAGATGCTTACGGAATTATCACCGAAACCGATATTGTCTATAAAGTCGTCGCTTTCGGTCAAGATCCGCAAAAAGTGCGCGTCTATGAAGTGATGAGCAAACCCTGCATCGTGATTAATCCCGACCTCGGGGTTGAATATGTGGCCCGCTTATTTGCTAATACTGGTATTCGTTTCGCACCGGTAATTAAAGGCGGTTTGCTCGGTGTTATCTCTGTTAGTGACATCCTCCATAAAGGTAACGCCGTGGAAAAGCCCCGCAGTCTTGATTTAGAAGCGGAGATTATCAAAGCTAGAGATATTGCCCGGGCAGTATGTGCTGAAAAAGGGGGAAATTCTCCCGATTGTGCTGCAGCTTGGGATATTGTTGAGGAATTACAGGCAGAATTGGCACACCAACGCGCTAAAAAACCGGAAAAAACCTATTTTGAGGAATACTGTCAAGAAAATCCCGATGCTTTTGAAGCTCGTATCTATGACACCTAATCCCCATGGGTTTGAGGTATCGGAGAATACCTCAAACTTTTTAATCCGGCAAAAGTAGTGTATAAAGGTTTTATTTACTAATAATCGAGGAGAAACTATGGCTGATCTATTTGTCATCGCCTATGAGGACGAATTTAAAGCAGAAGAAGTTCGTTTAACTTTGGCTAAACTGCAACAGGAACATCTCATCGAGTTAGAAGATGCTGCCGTAGTGGTTAAAAACAAAGATGGCCAGATTAAACTCAAGCAAGCGGTCAATTTAACGGCAGCAGGAGCCGCTAGTGGCAGTTTCTGGGGGTTATTAATCGGAATGCTCTTTTTATCCCCTCTATTAGGGGCCGTCCTCGGTGCTGCTGGTGGCGCTTTGGGAGGTGCTTTAAGTGATATCGGTGTGGATGACAATTTTATGCGCGAATTGGGAGAAACCCTGCAGCCCAGTACCTCTGCTCTCTTTGTTCTCGTCCAAAAAGTTACCCCCGATAAGGTCCTCGATGAAGTGGCCCCCTACGGAGGTAAAGTGTTACGCACTTCTTTGACCAAAACCGACGAAGCTGAATTACAGAAAGTTCTCGACCAAAGAGGTGTTAAACCCGAAACCGTTTAGGATCTGGGTCCATAAAAGCCAGAAAAAGGGAATATATTTCCCTTTTTACTTTTTGAACAAGAATGGGTTTAGCATGACAACCACAGCAGCTATAAAATAAGAAACAATCAATAATTATTAATGAACTTTAAGCTTCGATCGAGAATAAAAGTGCTTCAGTGTCGTAGTATTTATTCGTTAATCCCATTGATTGCATTCCTAATCTTTCCGTGACACGAATTGAGCGATAATTATCGGGATTAACCACTGCGTAGATAATCGGCATTGTAAGGTGATTAAGCCGTATTCTAGAATAACTTTAGCCGCTTCGGTTATGTATCCTTGTCCCCAATAATCGCGTCGTAAATGCCAACCAATTTCGCTATCTGGGGTAGGATAACCGTAGTTATCGGGTAAATTCTGTAAAATTATCGAACCAATAATCTGATTATTTTTTCGATCGATCATTGCCCACCAATCGCTGCCATTACCTTGATTACGAATAGTTGGTAATCTTTCGGAAAAATGGGCATTTAAACTCTCGATATCCGTGGCTAACTGACGAATTCTCGGTAAAAAATAAGTGACCTCGGAATTTTGATAGATCTGAAAAAAAGACTCTTTGTCTGTGGGTAGTTGCCAAGGACGGAGAATTAGGCGATTACTGTTCATTGTTTTAGTGAGCAAATTATAGCAATTCTCTGGCTGAGATTAGGGATTATTGTTGATAAAAAAACTTCTAAATCCCACTGCTAGTAGGGAACCACTTAAGACAGTTATCAATGTCCAAATTTGATTCTTTTGGGTTCCTTCGACTTTCTCTAAGCGTTTATTCATGTCATCAAATTTACTATCAAGAGTTTTAATATCACCTTTAACTTCCGTCAGTTCAATCTTTAAATCGGTAGTATCTTTTTGAATATTTTTGACATCAGCTTTTATTTCCGCTTGTCCATTCTCAATCACCTTCAATCGATTGTCCACCTCAATCAGTCGAGTTTCCGTGGTAGTGAGTCGAGTTTCCACGGTAGTGAGTCGATTGTCCACGGTAGTGAGTCGATTGTCCACCTCAATGAGTCGAGTTTCCATGGTAGTGAGTCGAGTTTCCATGGTAGTCAGTCGAGTTTCCATGGTAGTCAGTCGATTGTCCATGGTGGTGAGTCGATTGTCCATGGTGGTGAGTCGATTGTCCATGGTAGTCAGTCGATTGTCGATCTCGTTGAATCGATGTTCGATTATCTTCTGTCCATTGAGGATTAAATCTTCTAGTCTTTTTAAATCATTATCGGTAGTGGTGGTAGTCATTGATTAAACTCCTATAATTTCCCTTGGCTCTTATCTTTGTCATTATACCAAATCCGTTTTTAATCGTGTGATTAACTCCCAAGTTATGGATTGTTTTTTCCTACTTCCCACTTCCCCTATACCTTTTAAAGAGGATTATTATTAGCTATAGATTTGCTGCTTGAGCAAATATGTTCAGCGAGCATCACTCCCGTTAGAGTGAGATAAGATTAAGATTAACTCTTATTCCTCACCCTAACTACTAGAAAAAACCGGCAATTAAATTACGCACCTTGCCGTAATTTATCCAAAACCGATCGATCCTCTAGAGTAGAAGTATCACCGGAAATCTCTTGACCTGATGCTAAAGTTCGCAAGAGACGACGCATAATTTTACCCGATCGCGTTTTTGGCAGTACATCGGTAAAACGGATTTCTCCCGGTCGAGCAATAATGCCAATTTCCTTGACAACGTGATCCTTTAATGCTTGCGCTAACTCCTGACTCGCTTCATAATGTCCCTCCAGAGTCACAAAAGCATAGACTTCTTCCCCTTTAATTTCATCCGGCCGTCCCACCACAGCCGCCTCTGCTACCGCGGGATGAGATACTAAAGCTGATTCGATCTCCATTGTCCCTAAACGGTGGCCAGAAACGCTAATTACGTCATCAACGCGCCCCATTACCCAGAAATAACCGTCCTCGTCCCGACGGCTACCATCTCCAGCAAAATAGAGATATTGGCCATCTTTGGGGGCAATCTGTTCCCAGTAGGTATTGCGGAAGCGATCGGGATTTTTATAGACTGTTCGCATCATACCGGGCCAGGGATGTTTGACCACCAGATAACCCCCCTCATTCGCTTGGGTGGGATTGCCCTCTAAGTCCACCACTGCGGCGATAATACCGGGAAAAGGTAGGGTTGCTGACCCCGGTTTGGTGGCAATTGCCCCGGGTAGGGGAGTAATCATAATCCCCCCGGTTTCCGTTTGCCACCAAGTATCGACAATCGGACATTTTTCCTTACCGATAACCCGGTGATACCACATCCACGCTTCTGGGTTAATCGGTTCTCCCACGGTTCCCAGTAAGCGCAAAGAGGATAAATCCCGGCTATTGGGGATATCTTCACCCATTTTGATAAAAGCGCGGATAGCAGTGGGGGCAGTATAAAAGATATTAACCCGATATTTCTCGATTACATCCCAAAAACAACCTAAATTAGAGGGACGGGGAACCCCTTCATACATTACCGTGGTTGCACCATTGGAAAGCGGTCCGTAAACGATATAACTATGGCCAGTAATCCAACCCACATCGGCAGTACACCAGTAAACATCGGTGTCTTTCAGGTCAAAAATCCATTTGCAGGTGACATGGGTGTAGAGATTATAACCGCCGGTGGTGTGGACGACTCCTTTCGGTTTGCCGGTGGAACCACTGGTGTAGAGGATAAATAACATATCTTCACTATCCATCGGTTCGGCCGGACAATTAGCAGATACCTGTTTTTGTAGATCATGCCACCAGTAATCGCGATCGGCAACCATATTGATTGGTTCCTTGCTGCGCTGAACAACGAGAACTTTTTCCACACTGGGGGCGCTATTATCGGCTAGAGCCAGATCTACCTGTTCCTTGAGGGCAACGACTTTATCCTTGCGGAAACCACCATCGGCAGTGATTACCACCTTAGCGGCCGCATCATTAAGACGATCGCGCAAAGCATCGGCACTAAATCCCCCAAAAACTACACTGTGGGGCGCGCCAATTCTGGCACAGGCTAACATAGCGATGGCCGCTTCGGGAATCATCGGCAGATAAATTCCGACCACATCGCCTTTTTTAACGCCTAATTCCTTTAAAGCGTTGGCAAATTGACACACTTCTCGGTGTAACTGTTCGTAGGTAATGGTGCGGCTGTCTCCCGGTTCTCCTTCCCAGATAATGGCGGCTTTATTGCGTCTCCATGTCGTGAGATGTCTGTCAATACAGTTGTAACAAATATTAATCTTGCCGTTGACGAACCATTTAGCAAAGGGGGGCTGCCAGTCAAGAACCTCTGACCATTTTTCAAACCAATGTAATTCTTTTTCGGCTAATTGGGCCCAAAAAGCCTGGGGATCGGCCTTGGCTTTGGCGTAGAGTTGCTGGTATTCTTCAAAGCTTTTAATTGTGGCATTCTGAGAAAATTCGGCACTGGGAGGAAACAGCCGATTTTCCTGTAGGATCGATTCGATCGCTATTTCTGTCATACTGGCAAACGAAATAAATTATCTTGCGATCCAGATTACCTTTTTCGGTTCCCCCCGTAACCCCGGCAAGCAATTCTTTAAGGCTATTTTAGAATTGCCCGATCCCTGACTAGCGATCGCCATTTGGCCCCAAGTGTTACAGAGTTTAAAGTTATGTCACCGATCGAGCGATGAACAGATCGCTGTAAGGTAAACTAACCGATAAACCCGAAATTTAACATGGAGAACACTCGGTAAGGAGTCATAATTCAATGTCTCATAGCGTTAAAATTTACGATACCTGTATCGGTTGCACCCAATGCGTTCGGGCTTGTCCCCTCGACGTGCTGGAAATGGTTCCCTGGGATGGCTGTAAAGCTGCCCAGATTGCCTCTTCCCCCCGCACGGAAGACTGTATTGGTTGTAAACGTTGCGAAACGGCTTGTCCGACGGATTTCCTAAGCATTCGGGTTTATCTCGGAGCAGAAACCACCCGCAGCATGGGTCTAGCCTACTAGGCCCAGCAATCATTCTGTGTTTAACATTTAGCGAAAACTAATCTTGTTAAGAGGACTAACCAGTCCTCTTTTTTTGTTATACTCCCTTCGCTAGTGAAGATTTTAGTTAGGGTTTGCGGCAAAAAGTACGGGCGAAGCATTCGGATAGAAAATCTACGGTTTCACCGATAAGTTATTGCCCGAATGCTTCGCCCCTACAGGACGCAATCGCCGATCAAGATGCAAGGTTTTTGAGTCACTAGCTTTAAAATCTTGCACCTGCCTCGCCAAACAGGCCCCAAACCCCTTACCTCGTCTATATTTCACATTTATTCAGCAAACCCTAGTTAGGTAATTCTCCAAAAAGTTGACGATATTTTTGCAGTTTTGCCTCCATTTCTACTAACTGCTGATTAGCCTGTTCAGCCCGTTGCCGTTCATTTTCAGCCCGTTGCTTTTCCTGCTCCAGTAGTTGATTAATTTCGCTGTAGGACAAAAATTGAGTACCATCAGGACGATAAATTTTTAACTCGTCGGTTAAGTCAAACCGAATGCCTAAACGGGGACTCACCCAATTATTAACCTCACTAACACTGTCTAAACTGTCACCAATTCGCTGCCAAGCTTCTAGACTATTATCATCGGGATCATAGACGTAGTATTCTTGGACTCCATAGCGATCATAAAATAGCAATTTTTTGGCCATTTCGATGGAGGTGTTACTGGGAGAAAGAATCTCAAAGACGACTTGAGGAGCAAGATTATCTTCTTGCCATTGTTTGTAGGAACCTCGATCGCCTTTCGGTCTGCCAAATACTACCATCGTATCAGGAGCGGCGGCAATTTTGGGCTGGCCTTCCACGGGATACCATAACAGATCCCCCGCTACAAATACCTGGGGATCATCGATATATAACCAGTCGATATTCTGCTTAATCGTTACTATCCAGTTAAATTGTTTAGTATTATCTGCCATCGGTTTACCGTCGCTCTCAGGATAGATAATCTCGGTTTTGTTAACTTGACTAACCATGGGGAATACCTGCCGAACTCATTGGGCTATTTTTATTATATAATAAACTTGAACTAAGTAAGGAAAAGACCAATCTTGATTTTAGAACTACAGCAAGTAAATTTAGCTATCCGACGCGGCAGTGCTTATCTGTTAGAAGATATTACTTTTGGCATCAAGCAAGGAGAAAAGTTAGCTATTGTCGGAGCATCTGGGGCAGGAAAAACGACTCTTTTACGATTGTTAAATCGTTTGCAGGAACCCAGCACGGGAAATATTTATTTTCACGGTAAATCGATTAAGGAAATACCGGTTATTTCCCTGCGACAACAGATAGTTTTATTGCCACAAGAGTCGAAATTATTAGGGATGACTGTTCGAGATGCTCTCGCTTATCCTTTGCAATTAAAAAAACTTACACCTGCCGAAATTAATCAGAGAATTGACCATTGGACATCCCTATTAAAAATTCCTCAACAGTGGTTTGAGCGCGGGGAGTTAGAATTATCTTTAGGACAAAGACAATTAGTGGCAATTACCAGAGCTTTGCAGTTAGAACCGAGCATACTGTTATTAGATGAACCCACCTCTGCTCTAGATACAGGCACGGCCACCAGGTTATTAGAAGTATTAAATAATCAAAGGTCAATGACGATAATTATGGTCAATCATCAACTAGATTTGTTAGAGGAATTTGCCGAGAGAGTTATTTATCTAGAAGCGGGAAAAATTGGTTCAGATTGCCGCGCCAATCAATTAGATTGGTTAGGGTTAAAAACTCAGTTAATTGATTTAGAAAAATCTCGACAAAGTGACAATTGGTAAGATTAACTTAAAATTGCTGCGCCCTCCTGAAAAACTAATAATTCTCCTGAATTAATCGTTGTCCAAACTTCATTATCAGTTAAGGGAGTAGTGGCAATAATTGCTACTTGATCGCCGGGATGAGCTAAAGCTTGAAAATCAACGCTCACATCTTCATCAATTAAATGAGCGGCGGCAAAAGGATACTGACGGATTATATAGCTTAATTTCGTCGAACAATGGGCAAAAAAATGTTCACCATCGGATAAAAGATAATTAAAAATTCCTTGACAAGCGATAGAATTTGTGATAGTTTTTAGGACTTGATAAAGTTGCTCTAGGGAAGGTTTGCCCTGGGGAAAAGTCTCTCGCAGGGTATTAAGAATTAAACAGAAAGCTCTTTCCGAATCTGTGTCCCCAACCGGTTGATAAAAATCTCCCGCAGCCGGTGAGAAATTTTCTAAATTACCATTATGGGCAAAAACCCAATATTTCCCCCACAATTCCCGCCGAAAAGGATGACAGTTTTCTAGTTTAATTTCTCCTTGGGTAGCTTTGCGAATATGGGCGATAACATTGGTAGAATGGATCGGATAGTTTTTAATTAATTCCGCAATCGGAGAAGCGATCGAGGGTTTAACATCAATAAAAGTTCGACAACCTAAACCCTCAAAAAAAGCAATTCCCCAACCGTCTCGATGTTCGTCGGTTTTTCCTCCCCGCGCACAAAATCCCTCGAAGGAAAAACAGATATCCGTGGGGACATTACAATTCATGCCTAGAAGTTGACACATAGTTGCTTGAGTTTGAATATCAGATGCCGGCAAAATTACTTACTGCCAGCAGCCGTGACAGGAGACAGGAGAATTTTTTCCAGCTGCCTCTTGCCTATCCTAGCTAAGAAATTAATCTGGCACTAAGTAGCTAGGTGTTAAAAACTGTCAGACACCCCCCTTATCAAGGCTGACAGGGGGGATCAAACCCCCTCAAGGTAGGGTTGATTGTCGGTAGGTGTTAAAAACTGTCAGACACCCCCCTTATCAAGCTATCCATTAGTCAGATCTTTCTTAACAAAAAGAGAAGAAACTTAAAAAAAGGGGAAACGATTGATAGGTATAGTTTTGAAAGAAGGAATCAAGGTGGAGGTAAGCAAAAAAATGGAGAAATGGGCAGCCCAAGAATTACAATATGCAGACCTAGGGGACACCAGAAGAAAGAAAAGGTTAATCAGTATCGTGGAAAACTTGGCCAGCCAACCTAGTACAAGTGTGCCACAAGCTTCCGGAAATCTAGCCGCAGCGAGTGCCACCTACGACTTTTGGAATTCCCCCTATTTTCACCCCTCAGATATAATTGCCGCCCAGGCCAAAAGTACAGTAGAAAGAATCAAAGAACATCCAATAGTTTTGGCAGTGCAAGACACAACAAGTTTAGACTTTACGACGCAAAAAGCCAAAAAAGGAATGGGTTATCTAGATTA
>NZ_JACJQV010000018.1 GCF_014696875.1 Microcystis wesenbergii FACHB-1317
AAAGACTTAATAGAAGGGATTGAATTGGCTATGTTAGAAGTTACTCAAAAAGATATTCGCAATTGGTTTACTCACTGTTGCTACTGTACCTCATAAGTCAGAGAATTGCTATACATTTAGTGACTTTAAGGAATCTGGACAAGGTACGGGAATACCTGCTGTAGATGACTTTATCGGCGGTGAAAGTAAGTATTGGAGGTTTTTTGATGCTGCGGGTAATAATTTTAATGCCGTTTTACCAATATCGGTTTTTCCTCTAAGTCCCACACCGCCAGGTGTGACCATCCCGTTTGTTGATAATAGTGAAACTCGCATATCTGATGTAGTTGTCTTTCCGATTCCGCCAATACGAAAAGACCCAGACCAATTAAGAATCATCCCGGTTCCCGAACCCACCAGTATTCTCGGCACAGCGATCGCTATAGGATTAGGCGGAATGCTAACCAAAAAGAACTTAAGCAAGCTCAAGGATGACAAAGAAGCGGCTTGAGCGAGTCACTTAAACCCTATACCCACCCCCCAGCCTCAACTGGGGGTTATCTGACTTAGTTGCCGTTGATGAAAATTGCGAATACCGACACCAATAGATGGACAATACCGCGACAACTGGTTATTGTCCTCTCACCCCTGATATTAGGGATTCTAGAAATCTGGCATCCTGTCGGATTACCTAATAAAAGTGCCTTTGAGTCCATTCTGCCTCAAGTAGATTGGTGGCTGACGCTTCACCTGCTTCAAGTGCCTTTATTTGGACTGGTGGCGCTGGCAGTTTTTCTGATGGTTAACAACTTGCGCGGATGGGCAGCGAGAATCAGCCGGATCGGGATGGCGTTCTTTGTGGTTTTCTATACGGCTTTAGATGCGATTACAGGCATAGCCGGAGGGACGCTGATTAGCAGTGCGCGAAACTTACCACCCAATGTGCAATTTTTTGTTTCTAAACAGGTTAACCTGCTCTTTTTCGACCCGCTGATCGGTGGCAGCACTTTATCTCTAGTCGGGATACTCGGTGCGGGGGGGTGGTTCGTGGGGGTAACGGCGGCGGCGATCGCACTGGCACAGGTTGGAGTGGATCGCCTTTCAGTCCTCCTGCTCATCTTGGCAGCGATTTTATTTGCCTTATCCCATACTCCCCCCACAGGTCCACTAGGTTTGTTGTTTTTCTTTCTGGCTGTTACTCGAATCGATCCCCGCGTGTGGAGCGGAAAAAACAATACTGAGGTTGATTTTAGCGGTGAAGAGGGGCGATCGCAGTATGGATAATTTCCAGCCTGAGAAGGGGTAAAACAGGGGAAAGGAAGCGATCGCTAGTGTGAGAGATATATAACTTAAGATTTGTGACGCGATCACGACAAAGCAGAATTAATAGTTCCAGTGGTTCAGGGAAATGAACTGATTAGCAAGAGGGAAGTTAGCAGTTTCAAGATTGGCGATCGCATTGACAATTGCCTTAAAACTCATTTTCTTTGAGGGATTTGCCTCTTGATAAATTGCCAAAATTCCGGGATGGTGGGAATCCGCAGCATGGAGAAACTGAAAGTCACGGCAGTTAAGGGTCAACAGGATGCGATCAGCATTTCTAGCATAGTCCAGAACTAGGAAATCTGGGTGACTCATCAGACCAGCTTCGTTAACTGTAATCACTTCATCGGAAATTTTGGGTCTGAAACCCCGCCGTTTTAGGTTGGCTTTGCTGTTAAATCTTAGCGCATTTACAAAATATGTGTTAGAATGTGAGGTATGGAAAAAGCCTATTCTTACCGATTTTACCCCACACCAGAACAAGAGTCGCTATTGCGGCGCACTTTGGGCTGTGTAAGATTAGTTGACAATAAAGCTCTCCATGTCAGAACACAAGCTTGGTACGAAAAGCAAGAAAGAGTAGGCTACGCTCAAACTTCTTCAATGCTAACCGATTGGAAAAAACAAGAAGAATTAGACTTTCTCAATGAAGTAAGC
>NZ_JACJQV010000180.1 GCF_014696875.1 Microcystis wesenbergii FACHB-1317
CCTCGAATGGAAATTTTTTCTTTCTTCCAGACATCGATAATTTTTTGGCGAAAATCTACGGAATAGGGTCTCATAGGAAGCTGGTAAGTTCTATTATTTGTCTATTTGCTTTCTATTGTACCTCATAGCTCCAAGAATTGCTATAAATTGTCTTCCACAGTTCACACAAATATAGTTCTGTTTTCCTTTTTTATGACCATTTTTATTGATATGATTGGATTGACATTCAGGACATTCCCTAATTTCTGAGCTTGATCAGGGTTATTTTTGGGAGATATCCTTCCTCCTTAATCATACCCTAAATCAGCAATGCCTTATATTCTACAGACTCTTTTCTTATTTTTTTCTGCCTTTCTTAAGTATTAATACTCATGGCATAAGTGAGATGCTCCCGATCACTGATCAGTGATCAGGGAAATTTCAACTAAAACCCCAAAACCCCAAAAACCCAACTATTTGAGGGTTCAAAAACCGCAAAAATAAGGATTAAATTGCCTAAAATCTGTAAATAGACCATTTAATTGACTATTATTCATTCTTAATTCTCCTGACTCCTAACCCCTAACTCCTGACTCCTGACTCCTGACTCCTGACTCCTAACCCTAACAACAAACGTTTTCAGCAAACCCTAATTAGCATATTCTCGGTAATTGTTCACCTACTAACATATCGAGAATCCTTTGAGTGCCGAAAGGGGTTTTTAAGTAAACTAAATTGGGGGGAGAAGCGACGACTTCCCCGATACAAACGGCATTTTTACCGTCAGGATGGGAACGCATCACTGCTAAAACGCGATTTTCTGCCTCTGGAGGCACTACAAGGACTAATTTGCCCTCATTTGCCAGATAAAGCGGTTCTAATCCCAATAATTCGCACATTCCTCGCACTTCTTCCCGGATGGGGAGTGCCGTTTCCTGCACCTGTATTCCCACCCCTGAACTTTGGGCAAATTCGTTTAAAACCGTGGCTAATCCGCCCCTAGTGGCATCACGCATCGCTTTAACTTGCGGGCAAACTGCCAGAATTGCAGAAATTAAAGAATTCAGTGCTTGACAATCGCTTTCAATTGTGCATTGTAGGTCTAATTCGCCCCTAGCAATCAGAATGGCGGCACCGTGATCCCCCAGAAAACCGTTCAGCAAAATGCGATCGCCAACTTGTAAATTATTCGCCCCGGAATTGATTCCAGCCGGAATTACTCCCACTCCAGAGGTGTTAATAAATATTTGATCCCCTTGTCCCCTGGCAACGACTTTTGTATCCCCGGTGACGATTTTTACCGCTGCTTTGTCGGCGGCTATTTTCATGCTGGTAACGATGGTTTTTAGGGTGTCGATAGATAAACCTTCTTCGAGGATAAAACTACAACTGAGATAGAGAGGAATTGCCCCACCGACAGCCAAATCATTAACGGTTCCATTGACTGCTAAACTGCCAATATCACCCCCCGGAAAGAATAGGGGAGAAACCACATAGGAATCGGTGGTAAATGCCAAGCGATCGCCTATTTTAGCTAAATCTTTCATCTCAAATCGGGCTTGATCTTCAAGGGGTGCCAGTAGGTTATTATCAAAGTTACTAACGAATATCTCGTTAATTAAATCCCGCATTGCTCTGCCACCACTGCCATGGGAGAGAGTGATATTTGTGTCGGTAATTTTGTTTTTTTTTAATCTTAAAGAAGCGGAAGGATTGCTAGTCATAAATTTGAGTACAGCAGTTATCTTGATGGTGAGGTAGAAAGTTTTCGTTTTGGCGAGTCGGTGGTCGATAGCAAATTAGGTTACACTTTATCTTGATCAGAAACGGTGTCATAGCTTACTGCTAGATTATCTTCATGGGTTTCTGATATTTCTGGCACTTTTTCTCAAGTTAAGTGCAAGGCTTGGGCAATTTGTTCTAAAGTTGAACCTAAAGCCGATAAACCCAGCACAGATTCCAGTTTACCTTCTTTTCGTCTAAACATTTCCCCCATGTCAGGGTGCTATAGCTGACAGTGAGTCGCTATAATAGAATTCGCCGATCGCTAACTTCTCCCTCGGTAAAATTTCTATGACTGGAAGACTGAACAAGCTACAACAAGATTTAAAGAACATAGAAACGGAAGTGGCAAATTTAGCCGAAAGAATGCGGGAAAAATACCGAATTTATCTTGATTTACTCGGTGAATCTCTCTATAAACAGGCGATCGGGGCAGTGTATTATATCTGTACCCGTTACTATGGGGGGGAATTTCTGGCTCTCTCCCACAGCAATCGTCAGAAACTACAAGAGGAGATCAAAGCTCTAGGACAAGAGGCTAAAGCCAGTTTACAGCAATTGGGTGAGCGGAGCTTCGCTCGAGGCGCATTTTCAGGGGTAGGATTCTCTAAAAGTCCAGCAGAGACAGTTAACACCCCAGATTTCTTGAAACTTTTTCTAAACAAACCGGAAAATCTAGCCGCAACTGGAGAGATTAATAACCCCGATATTTTACTTTATTGTTGTCGAGTGCTGGAAAAAAACTGTATCGAGATTCTCAATCATATCTCTAGACAAATTAATCAGCAACTACAAAAAGCTTATATTCTTCCCCCTCATCTACCGAGTCAAATTCTCGATATGGCAATTCAAGCGGGAGAAGAGGGACAATCCCTAGGTGGAGGAAATAATATGTTAAACATTTTAGTAGAAGCTAAAAACCCTGAACCAGAGGAAGAAAAAGATGAAGATGAAGATGAAGATGATGGGGATGATCATGATTTTTCAAGTGGCAAAGTCACTAAAGTAACGGCAATTCATCTACGAATGGCTGAACTGGAATTTGCTGACACGCGCTTAAGTGTCGAAAGAAATCAAATTCGCTCCCTTTGGGAACAATTAAATCGTCTAGGTAAACAATATCATCACCTTCGCAAAGAATATACTATTGCTCAAGCGGAAGCGGCGTGGCGCAGTAGTTGGTATGATTAATCAGTTATGATCAAACAGAGGTATTAGGGAAACATAATACTAGGAAATTTGGAGTCAAGAGACAATTATGAAAGGGGAAATACCCGACTGGGTGAGATTACAAAAAGCCTTATCTGTAGAAGCGGAAAAAGGTTATCCCGATCTTCAGGGAAATCAGTACCGTTTTAGCGAGTTTTTCTGTCTTAGTTTCGGGGATAATCCTCCCGTGGGAATTTCCACCAGTGAGAGAAATCGCTGGCGAGAATTAGCCCAAAAATTTGCCCAATATTCCCAATTTGATTCTAAACAAAGACAACAATTAGTCACCGAAACTCGCAATTTTTTGCAACAATTACGGCAAACTTTAGAAGCAGCCCCCACCCCAAAAGAACCAGCTGCGGCGAAAATTATTAATACTACTCCCATCACGACAAAGGCTAATTCTCCACGGCAAGTCACCCTCGAACAACCCTTGAAATATCTAGCGGAAGTGGGAGAGAGAAAAGCCAGTCTTTTAGAAAGATTAAACCTCCACAAAGTTGAAGATTTATTATATTATTATCCCCGGGATCATGTGGATTACAGTCGTCAAGTCAATATCGCTAATTTAACCGAGGGGGAAACGGTAACTTTAGTGGGGAATGTCAAGCGCTGTAATTGTTTTAATAGCCCCAAAAATACCAAGTTAGCTATCTTTGAATTGCTCTTACAGGATCGCACTGGACAGATAAAATTAAACCGTTTCTATGCGGGAACTCGCTATACTAATCGAGCTTGGCAAGAAGGACAAAAAAAACTCTATCCCGTCGGTTCGGTGGTGGCGGTTAGTGGTTTAGTTAAAGCGGGTAAATATGGGTTAACTTTAGAAAATCCTGAATTTGAATTATTAGACAGTTCTGGGGCAAGTATTGAGTCCTTAAAAATCGGGCGTATCCTGCCGGTTTATCCCCTCACCGATGGAGTACCCGCCGACCTAATTAGGAAGGCTGTAGTCGCCGCTTTTGGGGCAGTAGAGGCGATAAAAGACCCCCTACCTTTTGGTCTAAGAAAACAATACGGATTAATCGATTTAAAAACAGCAATTACTAACATTCATTTCCCCAATAATTCCGAGATTCTCAGTCAAGCTCGACGGCGATTAGTCTTTGATGAATTCTTCTTTTTGCAATTGGGTTTTCTGCGGCGGCGGCAACAGTATCGTCAGACACAGAAAAGTGCTATTTTTAGTGCTAGGGGTCAACTAATTGAGCAATTTAATCAGATAATTCCCTTTCAATTAACCAATGCTCAAAAACGAGTTATTGAGGAAATTTTAGAGGATTTAGATTCTAGCACCCCGATGAATCGTCTTGTGCAGGGGGATGTGGGTTCTGGCAAAACAATTGTCGGAGTTTATGCCATTTTAGCGGCTCTACAATCCGGTTATCAAGCGGCATTAATGGCTCCCACGGAAGTTTTAGCAGAACAACATTATCGTAAGTTAGTTAGCTGGTTTAATCTCTTACATTTACCCGTAGAATTATTAACTGGTTCCACAAAAACCGCTAAACGGCGAGAAATTCATGCCCAATTAGAGACAGGAGAATTACCACTTTTAGTGGGAACTCATGCCCTAATTCAAGATGCAGTTAATTTCCGCAAATTGGGGTTAGTTGTTATTGATGAACAGCATCGCTTTGGGGTACAACAAAGGGCAAGATTATTAAGCAAAGGAGAGTCTCCCCACGTTTTAACCATGACAGCAACACCGATTCCCCGTACTTTAGCTTTAACCCTGCATGGGGATTTAGATGTGAGTCAAATTGACGAGTTACCCCCCGGCAGGCAACCGATTCAAACCACCGCTTTAAATGGGAATCAAAGAAGGGCTGCCTATGATTTAATTCGCCGTGAAATTGCCCAAGGCAGACAAGCTTATGTGATTTTTCCCTTGATTGAAGAATCGGAAAAATTAGATGTGAGGGCTGCGGTGGAAGAATATCAAAATCTATCAGAAAAGATTTTTCCCAATTTTAATATCGGTTTACTCCATGGTCGCATGAGTTCCGCCGAAAAAGAGGAAATCTTAACAGCTTTTCGCGATAATATTCTGCAAATTATTGTCTCAACTACGGTTATCGAAGTGGGGGTGGATGTTCCCAATGCCACGGTGATGTTAATTGAAAATGCCGAACGTTTTGGCCTTTCACAATTACATCAATTACGGGGGCGCGTAGGCAGAGGTTCCCATCAATCCTATTGTTTACTTTTAAGTGGCACTAATAGTGCTAATTCTCGTCAAAGATTGACGGTTTTGGAACAATCCCAAGACGGCTTTTTTATCTCGGAAATGGATATGCGATTTCGCGGTCCGGGGGAAGTTTTAGGACAACGACAATCGGGTTTACCAGATTTTGCCCTCGCTAGTTTAGTCGAGGATCAAGAGGTGTTAGTTTTGGCAAGAGATGCCGCCGAAAAAATTATGTTAGATGATCCCCATTTAATCACTTTGCCCAACTTGAAACAAGCTTTAGAAGCCAAATATCAACGGATGTTAGGAGCGGATATTTTAACTTGATTTAGATGTTCAGTGATCAGTAATACTAAATCCAGTTATTAAAAACTGATTATTTATTCTCCGTTTTGCAGGAGTGCCTCTCTTGATATGTAGCCCATACTCAACGGATTTAGTATTACTTTCGATTTTATCACTCAATCCAAGCCTTTGGGGGGTTCTACCCCCCAAACCCCCCGTTGGGGGCGTGGCGCCGCCCCCAAACCCCCCGCGCATTAGTTTTTTGGTGGGATGCTTACACGCAGCCGCTGACTCATCTGTAATAATTTAGGAGTCACTCCGCTTGCAGGAGTGCCTCTCCTGATCTGTAGCCTATACTCAGCAGATTTAGTATAATCAGTAAACAGTAATCAGCGAAAAGACAGCAGCAAACTGGCATTTGATCAGGCTCACCTAATACATACTGCTCATTCAAAACTTAAAACTCAAAACTTAAAACTCAAATCTTAAAACTCAAATCTTAAAACTCAAATCTTATAACTGATAACTGATAACTGATAACTGATAACTGATAACTGATAACTGATAACTGATAACTGATTCAATTAACCAAATTTAATCATTTCTCGTCCTGCCATCACCGGTAATTCCCCTTTTAAAATCGGAATCAGTGTCTCGCGAATTCTGTCCGCATCGGGGGGACAACCCGGCATAAAAATATCGATGGGAATGACTTGATGGACGGGCAGCACTTGATCTAATAATTCGGGAACGATACCGGGTTCTTCTGGTAGTTGAGGTGTGTTATCTCCTAACTCTAAATAAGCTCTTTTTAGCACGGGATCGGCAGTTCCTAACATATTCCGCATAGCGGGAACGTTAGCAGTCACAGCGCAATCACCAAAAGAAACGACGGTTTTGGTATTTTGACGGACTAGATGAATTAGTTCTAAATTATCCTGATTAGCGATCGCTCCTTCCACTAAACAGACATCGACATTTTCCGGATAGGTTTTCAGATCGCAGCCAACGGGACTATACACCACGTCAACTTTTTCGGCTAATTCTAACAGCCATTCGTCCAAATCGAGGAAGGACATATGGCATCCCGAACAACCAGCTAACCAGACAGTAGCGAAGCGAATTTTAGACATAATTTTAATTCCTTGTTTGTTAGGTTTGGGCAATAGTGATTACTAGCTAATAGAAAAGCGGCTGTTTACCGAGGGGAGGGTTTTTGCCTGTCTCGACAAGTTCCTGATTATCTGCAATTAAAGAAAAAAGATCGATCCCCTTCCATTCTTGCAAAAATTCACAGATTAGCTGTGGTGTCCAATTTTCACCTCTAAAAAACTTAAATTTTTTCGTGTGGACATTGAGAAAAAAATGCAAGATATTACATTGATCCTGCGCCCCGAAAATAGTCCCCTTGACTGTCCAATTATCCACACTACTGGCGTAATCCTCGATCGCCCGATCTGCCGCCGCCACACGCTCTCGGTATTGATCACAGAATTGAGGAAGCATCTGGGGAAATCGCCCAACTTCGGCGAAAAGTTCGATCGCGGACCAAGCTAAATTGGTTGGTTGAGATTGATAATCCAGCAGGGATAGACAGCGATCCAAGGCTTGCAGAAAGATCTGTTCGAGATTTGTATCATTCATAACATTATTGATTCCCTTGACGCAGTAGGACAGACCAACCATATTGAGCTTGAGCGATTTCGTGAGCAGAAGGCTGATTCATACCCTGATTGATCACTAAATCCGATTCTAAGATTTCGTGTTGTAGAAAGACACGATCAATCGCCGTTCCCTGTCCTCGCGCCATCCGCAACCACGCCTTTGCCATATCAATACTAGGCCAAAATTCATGCTGACTGACACCGCTACCGAAAGCGTAGTCCTTTGCTCGTTGAGTTTCCTGAGCAGAAATACCGCAGTAATCGGAAATCAAGCGAATATCTTCATTCATCCCCATAATCTCGTCATACAGAGCCATTTCCGCCCGCAGATACTTGGCATAAATACCTAGATGTCCCCAACGAGCGTTTTGAGAATCTACCATTTTTCGCTAACGCGTCCATTGGTGTTCAGTCCTGGCGTTAACTAAAAATTCCAACTTCGATCGATCTTCCTCTTTTTCAGAAACGGCGGAACCCTTGCGGAATATGGCTCCCGTTGGACAAGCGGCAACACATTTGCCGCAGGAAGTACAGGCAGAAACGCTGCCCCAAGGCTGATCCATTCCCGCGATAATTTTATCTTTTTCGCCGCGATAAGCCAGATCCCAAACGTGCGCCCCTTCAATTTCATCACAGACTCGTACACAACGGGTACAGAGAACACAACGATTATGATCGATACCAAAAAGATCATGGGAAATATCCACTTCTCGCTTGGGAAAACGGTAGGGAAAACGACTATGATCCATACCCACTTCGATGGCTAAATCTTGTAATTCACAGTTACCATTAGCCACACAAACCGCACAAACGTGATTACCTTCAGCGAATAATAATTCCACTGTCATGCGGCGATATTCTTTCAGTTTTGGGGTATCGGTATGGACCACCATTCCTTCCGCCACTTCCGTTACACAGGCAGGTAATAATTTATTAATACCTTCAATTTCTACCAAACATAAGCGACAGGCAGCTACTTCGGAAACCCCATCCAGATGACAGAGGGCGGGAATTTTTATTCCTACCTGACTAGCTGCCGCCAGAACTCGCGAACCTGCTTCGATCGCTACATCTTTGCCATCAATGCTTAAAGTGATTACGGACATAAAAATTATTCTCCTTGAGGATAATATCCCTCTCCTTCCCATAGGCCACAATTTGTGGCCAAGGGTGGGATTTTTACAGAAAGTTTTAACCTAGACAATCGGCTAAGTCTTTTGCGGGGGTGGTAATCGGCTGCAGGTGATAGGTATCGGAGAGGAATTTCAGGACGTTAGGGGAGATAAATGCCGGTAAAGTTGGTCCCAGACGGATATTTTGCATACCTAGATGCAGCAGGGTGAGCAGTACAGCGATCGCTTTTTGTTCGTACCAAGAGATAATTAGGGAGAGGGGAATCTCATTGACGCTAACGTTAAAAGCGTTGGCTAATCCTAGGGCGATTTTGATGGCACTATAGGCATCGTTACATTGTCCCACGTCCATTAGCCGGGGTAATCCTTCGATAGTACCTAATTGTTTGTCGAAAAAGCGGAATTTTCCACAGGCAAGGGTTAAAACGATGCAATCTTCGGGAACTTGTTCCACAAATTCGGTGTAGTAATTGCGATCGGGTTTTGCCCCATCGCAGCCGCCAACTAGGAAGAAGTGACGGATTTTACCCTGTTTAAGGGCATCAACCACCGTATCAGCGACACTAAGAACGGTATTGTGGGCAAATCCCACCATTACCTGCCGAGGTTCGCTTATTTCAGTAAATCCGGGCAATGACTGCGCTTTAGCAATCACGGGACTAAAATCGATCGCACCGTCCACTGTTTCTAAGCGGTTAATATGGGCATAACCCACAGGTCCGAGGGTAAAGAGTTTACTTTCATAGTTTTCGTGGGGGGGCATGAGACAATTAGTAGTTAAAACTATTGCCCCCGGAAATTTAGCAAATTCCTTAGTTTGATTTTGCCAGGCGGTGCCATAATGACCGTAGAGATGGGGATATTTTTCTTTGAGTTTTGGATAACCGTGGGCGGGTAATAATTCTCCGTGGGTATAGACTGTTATCCCAGTATTGGCAGTTTGTGCCAGTAAAGCCGCTAATTGTTTAATATCATGGCCGGAGACTAAAATGGCTTTGCCTAGACGCGGATTTAAGGGAACATTTGTCGGTATGGGATGACCGTAGGTTTCGGTATGACCTTGATCTAATAATTCCATAGCCCGCAGGTTTGCTGCCCCAACTTTTAGACAGATTGCCACCCAATCATTCAGGTTTAAATCTCCCCGATCAATCGCCGCTAAAGTCTCTTGGATAACCTGATAAACCGAGTCATCCTCTTGACCTAATTCCTGAGCGTGGAAAGTATAGGAAGCCAGACCTTTAACTCCGTAGATAGCGGTTAACTTTAGGGAAAAAATATCGAGGTCTTGCACTTTTTCAATTAGTTCTAAGGATACTTCTTGACCTTGGCTAACTAGACTCTCATTAAAATTAGGCTGATAGTTGGCAAGTGCAGACCAGTCCAGCGATCCCAATTGTGCTTTTAAATTTTCCCGAATCTCTAAACAACGCTGAATATAATCAGTAAAACGCCGTTGATCAAAGTTAACATTGGTCATGGTGGCGAAAAGCGCCTCACAGGTAAAAATATCAGCTTCGCAAGTAGATATCGCCGCTTCTTTGGCTTTTAAAACCACCGATGCTAATCCCCGCAGACAATAAACTAATAAGTCTTGAACAGCGTTGACTTCAGGACTTTTTCCACAGGCTCCCCACTGATGACAACCATTACCACTAGCGGTTTGTTCGCATTGTTCACAAAACATAAGTTTTCTCTCTTTTTTTCAGTAGATTGACAGATTGTCGCGATTTGTTCTACTAAATTGAATCCCGCTTTTCTGAAAGTCAGTTATCAGCCTCCAACTAGCCCGAATTATGGATTTTACGACTGCAAAGCTTGTCTTGATAGCTTCTAAGCTAAGACGTATTTAAATCGCTTATTCTTAGATTAGCCGAATCTCCCCCAATCCCTTTACTGTTGCAAGAGTGCAAGTCAACAAGCAATTTAAATTACGAACAGCTTACTCTCTGAACTATGTTTTTATTCTCTCACCCTTTTTGCCGGTTGAGTTCTGATTTTAGATTTCCTCAAGAATTACCGATTAAACAATTATTTAGGGTCTGCTGAAAAAGTTTTTCCTGGGGGCAGGGTGTGGGGTTTTACCGATTTTGAGGTAGTCAATTACCTAATTTTCAGGGAAAAAGTCCAGGAATTTTCCCCCTGATCACTCCCATGCCTGGCACTTTTGGATTTCAAAAAAGTCTAAAAGTCTTATCCAAAAAGGTTTTTAGATTTATTCAGCAAGCTCTACTTAGAGATTGCAGGTGGGGCGATCGCCGCTTAGATTTCATAGCACCGGCTATAACTTCGTAAGCGCCTGTTGTTTTCGTTAAACGATGTAATATTTTGTATACACCGCAACTCATTGACGATTGCGTAATCTAGAAAGTGAGTGCAGCGACAATTGTACTTGTCAAACAATGGTATAGTACAAGTAAATTGCTAATTATCGGCAGGTAGCGTCTGTCATAGATATAGCTTGTGGAGTTGAAATATGTCTAGTACACACACTGGTATTGAGTGGACTGATAAAACGTGGAATCCAACAACTGGGTGCGATAAAATTAGCACTGGCTGTCTGCATTGTTATGCCGAAGCTATTACACAGCGTTTTCCCAAAAACTTTCCCAATGGATTCACCTTAACTTTGCATCGAGAAAGATTGGAAGAACCCTTACGTTGGCGCACTCCCAGTCGAGTTTTTGTCAACTCAATGAGTGACCTTTTTCATGATGATGTGCCTCTCGACTTTATCAGACAAGTTTTCTCAGTTATTCATTCAACACCTTGGCATATATATCAGATTTTAACAAAGCGACAAAGCCGTCTAGGTGATTTAGCGTCTAAATTAGATTTTCCAGAAAACATTTGGCTAGGTGTATCTGTCGAGAACCAAAACCACATAGATCGGATTGAATATCTTCGGACAGTGCCTGTTTCAGTGCGTTTCATTTCCTGTGAGCCACTTTTAGGACCACTAGAACTTAATTTAACTGGCATTGATTGGGTTATTGTCGGCGGAGAATCCGGGCAAAAACATCGCCCGATGAAACTTGACTGGGCAAGGGATATCCGCGATCAATGTCAAAATTCAGGGGTAGCATTTTTTTTCAAACAAGTTGGGGGAAGGACACCGAAAGCAGGGGGTAGATTACTTGATGATAAAATCTGGGACGAGATGCCTAATGCCTGGAATCAGCATATCCAAAAATGGGGAAGTGTCCCACTTAAATCAGCGAGGCGTTCAGAAAAATTAGAGCTTATTGCTTAACTGGAAATGTAACCTTTAAATCATCCGCAAACGTTCCTTTTCGCCGTTTTTTGTCCTCGGGTGAATGTACTGTGATTTTTCCTTGAGATTCAAGATTGCTAAGGGCAGTTTTGTAATTCTTTTTAATGTACGGTTTTCCCTGATGATGCTGGTCGTAAATCTCTACCATCGTCATAGTTTTACCTGAAAAATTGTCCAACAACATAGATTCCAGTTGATCGAGAGGACGGGTTAGCTCAAAGAGTAACGGTTGTTGAAGAGTTGCAGGATTATACTCAAAAGATGGTACGCCCTGCGTCTGTTCAGAACTCTCTTTAGCCATTATCTCTTTCATAATTCCATAGCCTTTAGAATGCTTGCTTACAAAAATTAGGTGATGGCTAGTACGATTTCCCATTTCATGTCTGAAACGAAATGGAAGCACATATTTACCCCCCATTTCTTTCAAGGCTTCACAGATATATTCTACAACGGTTAACTCACGCTCTTGTGGAGTAAGTGTTTTCAATCGTTCGCGGAGTTGATCTGCTCCTACTTGTCCGAATAGCGCATTTATGTCTGGACTTCCCCCATACATAAATACTAAAAAATTAACAAAACCCTTACTGCAGGTCGCTTCTAAGAAAAAATTGAAAAGAGACTACTGGGTACATTTTTCACTTGAAAATGGCTGTACCGTTGACTGTATCTGGAGTAGAGCGATTCCGTAGAGTTGGCTGTATAGTGATCGCTAACCTGATTTTAACAGATAGTGTCATTAATCTCTAGAGTAAGGGATTCCCTCTGTAGCCATGTTTTTGCTGATTTTCTGCCCCGAAACAAGCTATAATGGTCTAAAGGTCAAATTTGAAAATTTTTGCCTCAAACCCTATCTGCGTAAGAACTTCAGGATTTTGTGTCCAGTAGTTCATTAGTATTTTATTGCTGTAACTCAGGCTCTGTAAGACTTTTAGCCATAGCTAGTATGTTTATACGGGGGAAGTCCAGTTATGTGTTCTTTGACTGCATCATTATTTAAACCCATGTTGATGCGATTGTAATTGAAGAAGAAGATGCAATCACAACCCCAATCTTTGACGACCGAATTAACAAGTTGAAGAGATAGCCCCTTGTAACCCCAAGGATCAACAAAAAATAAAGTGGGAACTAATTTCATGCTTTGGAAGATTTTAACTATGTCCTCTCCCACCTCATATTTTGATATTTGAGGGCGGTATTTTAAATTTTCTATGCCCGGAATTGAATCTATAGCTTGTTGAAGAGAATTAACATTTTCGACATCGGCATCGTTAAAGATCGATACCAGCATATTTCGCATATCTGTATCGGCGATGGCAGTTTCTAGAACCTTTACTGGGGTTGATTTTGAGCCATCTTTATATCGTCCGGCACCAGCAAAAAGGTCAACATAAGCGATTTTCTGGTTTGAAGACGATCCCTTCTTAACTTTTGAAATTATAACTTTTGCCCAAGCCCAGAAATATTTCTCAACAATCCTAGCTTTGATCAAGGACTGTTCTTTTTGCTCATTGAAGAAGGAATTTTCAGTCATATCCTAATATGTAGCCTATAATCAACGGATTTAGTATAACATACCTTATTTTTGTTTCAATTAGAGAAGATAGGAAGAAACAACCCAAAAGAAAACCCAACCACCGCCATGGGGAGATTGGGTTTTCTGGTTATCAATTGATTTTAAGGAGCTAAAGCGTTACCGCGCAGGAGAGAACCGATGGTTTTAGCAGTAATCTTCATCTGTACGAGAGGATTAGCGGGAACAACGGTTTTATAGAGATAACTGTCAAAAGTCATCTTCTGTACATCCTTATCGGAACACATTTCCACAAAAGCTTCCCGGGTGGCATCGGTACGGTAGAAAACTCGTTGCAGAATATCTAACACCAGATAGGTCATACCGTATTTCTTGTCCCAACGCTTGAGGTAGAGTTTTAACTCCTCCTCTGTGGGAATACTTTGGCCGCCGTTAGTGACTTCGACAATGGTTTCGGCACACATCCGCGCCGATTTAGCGGCGAAATAGATGCCTTCTCCCGAAGACTTGGTAACTGTTCCCGCAGCATCTCCCACCAGCGCCACACGACCAACTACACGACGAGGACGGGGATGTTCGGGGATGGGGTGAGCCTCCACGCGGATGATTTCGCCCCCTTCCAGACGACGGGCCGCGCGAGCGCGAATACCAGCTTGTAGGTCTTTAATCATGGCTTTATTGACCTTCATTGTGCCAGTACCGACGGCGACGTGATCGTATTTGGGGAATACCCAAGCGTAGAAGTCGGGGGATACGTCTTTTCCTACATACATTTCGGCCAGGTCTTCGTAGTAGGCCATTTTATCTTGGGGAAGACGGATGCGTTCTTGGAAAGCGATCGCATAGTTGTAATCCCCGGCATCAATAGCTTTGGCAATGCGGGAATTAGCACCGTCGGCACCGATAACCACATCCACCTTCAGAGATTTCATTTCTCCTTGGGAATTGCCGTGGGAGTGATCGGCGTAGTGTAGGGTGTAGGGATCGGTGCTATTGGTGGGAATGTCGAGACCGTAAACGGTTCCGTTGATTAAATGCGCTCCTAATTTATGGGCGCGTTCTCTCATAAAACCGTCGAGGACTTCCCGACGACACATACCGATATATTCGTCTTGATTATCGAGATTGATATCGACTTCGACGTTAGAGGGGGAGATCATTTTCATTTTTCTCACCCGGCGATCGATAATTTCAGGAGGTAGGTCAAATTCGCTCACCATACAGAGAGGAATCGCTCCACCACAGGGTTTAGCGTTATCTAATTTGCGTTCAAATAAATAGGTTTCAATGCCTGCTTTAGCTAATGTTTCTGCCGCCGAAGAACCGGCCGGCCCTGAACCCACAACAGCGACTCTTAACACTCAGGTTTTCTCCTACATACTTACGAGCGAGTACGCTTTGCAGTGTACCACAGGGGTTTAGCCGAAAGAAACGATATCCTCCGATTCTGCCCGATCTTGCAACAGTGCTTAACATCCTCTGTTACAAAAGTTTATTAGTATATAGGGTCTGCTGAAAAAGTTTTTCCTGGGGGTAGGAGTCGGTCGTCGGTCGTCGGTCGTCGGTCGTCAGTAGCCGGTCGTTTCAGGCTTTGTTGCCCTTGTTTTTTGTACCAAGCGATGTACTACAAGGAGAATAATGCAAGGTTTTTGAGGGTTCCAATCCGATTTTCTAGCACTAACATCGGATTTTAACAGGTCAAAAGCCTTATTTTAAAAGGGTTTTACCATTATTCAGCCAGCTCTATATAGCGTTTCCTAAGCTAGTGAGGTACACCTATTTTTCTTCCCTTTTGCCTCTTGCCTTTTGCATGAGTGCCTAAAACCCATAACTTTTGTACCTCAGCAGACTGAAAAACGCTATATATGTATTTCCTAATCAACTTTCGGACGAGATCGCAATCCCAGAGCTACTTAGGACTTGCTGAATAAATCTAAAAACCTTGTTGGATAACGCTTTTAGACTTTTTTTCCCTCAAAAAGTGCCCACCATTGGAGTGATCGGGGGGAAAATTCCGGGACTTTTTCCCTGAAAATTAGGTAATTGACCCCCTCAAAATCGGTAAAACCCTACACCCCACACCCCCCCTGCCCCCACGAAAAACTTTTTGCCGCAAACCCTAGCTAATTGCGTCGAATCACATTTTAAAAGGCAATTACTATAGTTAGCAAAAGTATAGTCAAATATAGACAGACTGAATTCCATTTCAGAAATTCCCTTCACTTTTACTTCGAGAGATTGATTCTCCTTGGGTGAACTACGCACCTCTCTATCCCATAGCGGTTAAACGCATTTGGGAATGCTTTTCGTAAAATGTTGTAGGAACCCATGACATCAGATTGAACCAGAATCCCCTTATCTGTACGATATAACCCTCGCGAAATTCAGTTTCCTG
>NZ_JACJQV010000181.1 GCF_014696875.1 Microcystis wesenbergii FACHB-1317
TTATCAGTTATCAGTTATCAGTTATCAGTTATCAGTTATCAGTTATCAGTTATCAGTTATCAGTTATCAGTTATCAGTTATCAGTTATCAGTTATCAGTTATCAGTTATCAGTAATCAGTTCACCGTTTACTATTCACAGCAAAAAACTACCCAATTCATAATTGATAATTGATAATTCATAATTCCCACACCCTACACCCCACACCCTACACCCCACAACCCTTGGATTGCGTATCTTTAACAAAAGCGGGTAATATTTTATACCCAGAAAAAGTGTACTATGCTGACGTGAAAAAACCTGAGTTTTTGCTAACCTAGAAATAGCTCTAATCAGAGCCAATATCTTTGGGGGAAGCTTAGAGATTAATCTAGTTAAACTGACTCATGACGTTATCTTATTGTCGTCTGTTGCCTATTAGCTTTCAGGTGATAACTCGGAGACAGGGAATTAGTACAAAAGTTCAAATTTCCTCTCCGCAGCCCCAGCGTTCCTGTGTAGTCTTAACGAGTAATTTTATCCCAGAGATGTTATCGTTAAAGCGGTCAAATGTCCGAACGTCCTAGGGGATTTTCGGGAAAGAGCATTTGCCCTCTCGTAATCTCAGATAGAACCTTATGACTCAATCAATTGAAGATAAAGCTATGGCCGATGCTGATGTATCAAATTATACCACAAATAAAATAATTGTCTCTAATTGGATCGCTCCTTGGTCGAAAGGCAATCGGAAAAACCCGTCACCGCAACCAAAATGGGATTTATGGCAACCGCTGCGGCAACGAATTGACCGACTAGAGATTAATACGCCTGCACTAGCTCACAGGATTTGTCGTCTAATTCCGGCTCAATGTCCCTTTGCCAGGAAAATTACTCTATTTAGCTGGACAATTCTAGAGATTCCGCCCCTTTGCAAGCTAAATCCCCTCTACGAAAACCTGATGATGTTAAGATTTCGCGCTCTTTCTTACCTGGCCGATGAATGTGGAGAGGATATCGGTGCTTACTGCTAAAATGGGAGAGTGTCTTTAATCGCCACACCTATGGCCATCATCGCTCTGAAAGCTTGGTATCTGGACAAATACGAACCTATCCGCGAGGTTGTCAAACGTCCCCACGACTTGCGCTTAAGTCGCAATAGTCTCTTAAAATCGGGTTTAAGAGCCGATTTTCTCGATGATAGTCTGACGATACAGGGTTCTGTCTGGTTCCAACGCTATCTAGAAGGGGAAAGGGTGGAATTTTACCTCGAAGGTAGTGGCGGTTACGTCATCTCGAATATTGACCTGATTTCCCAAGAAATTTACTTTACTAAACAGGACCTCAGCACTTGGCTGGATCCCGTCATTTATTTTAGCTCCCAAAGCCAATTTAAGGACTCTAGCACCGCTTTAAAAACAGTTTTGACCGAAACCGTCGAAAATCTCAATAAACGCTCCCGTTTGCCCTTAATCATGGCAGAAACGCCCCGAACTGAGGGCAATGTCACCCGGTTGAGTGATAGTCAATTACGCCAAATTCGCAAAAGTTTATTATTTATTGCCGATGCTACAGCGATTAGCCAAAAGGAAACGGAATTACTGCCCAGTCCCCTAGTGGGTGTAGAATTAGGTTATGCGATCGCTTGTAAACAGGGCGGACAAATTCTGCTAACCTATCAAAATCGAGCGGAATTAAAGGGTAAACTGGCTTTTGACCTGCCAAGCTACCAAAAATTAATTTTCTCGGACATTAGCGAACTGCGTCTCACTTTTCCGCCTTTAATGGCAACTTTATTACAAAAATTCAATCTGATTAGTTAAAAAAAATGAGTAGAAAAGCCGACGAGTACGCCGTACATTTGTTCTTAAGCAGTGGACATCGCGAGGAGGTCCGTTTTTTGACTATCCAAGAATTTCAAAAGTGGTACAGTAACGAATTAGTTCCGAAAGCCGATTCCCAGGATTTTATCAATGTTCCGATCAGAAATATCCAAGGGGAATATATGGTTTTACGTCCGGCTAGTATCGTCGCTATTCGCGTGGAACCCGTCTTTTTTGGCAGTGTGGAAAGAATGTAATTTGTCGTTATCGCTAAAAAAGATGGTTAGATGGAGAGAATTTCAGAGATTATTGATAATTCTCTCAATATCAGCTTGAATTTGATTGCTGACTTTGCCTTGCCAGCGTTCTTTTAATTCCCTTAATCCCACTTCTGCGTATTGACAGATCTTATCTAAAACTTCTTTGCCGTCCTTGGGTTGAGGATAGGAATTCTTTTTACAGATAATATAAATTCCTGCGGTTAAAGCTAAAATAACTTCTCGATCGATTTGACTAATAGTAATTAAATCTTGTCGATTGCTCAGAGTGGTTCCGTAGATACTGAAGTCTTGTTTAATGGCAAAAGCAGCGGCGAACAAATAAGCATCTACCATGCGCTCAAAAGTTTTATTATCTTTTAGTACCTGTAGATAATTTCTGGAAGTTTCCGAGGCATAAATCTTCAAACTGTCATCGATTCTCTGCATTAGTAACTCTCCATCACTTCAATCACGGAAGCATCTTCATCAGCAGCCAAACGGTGTATTTTAAAAATATCGGTAGTGTAGGGAAGCAAGAGATTTAAAAGTGGATCGGGAAGATCGCGATCCGTTGCTAAAATAACTACTTGGGAGTTTAAATTAGGGAGAGAGTTAATAATATTTTTTCGATGTTCTTCATCTAAATTTCCAAAAGGTGTATCCATAATTAGGGGAACACAATTATCGGTTATTTGATTTAAACCAGTGATAAAAGCAAAAGCTAAAGCTTCCTTTTCTCCCGCACTTAAGACATCGGGATTTAATAATTTTCCCGTGATGGTACGGATTCCTAAAGTGTATTCGGGAGTGATTTCTACTCCTCTATATTCCTCTGGTTTGTTGGTTACTTGTAAATAGCGATCGCTGGTTACTTGATTAATCATTTTTTGGGAATTATTGATATGCCATTCGATTAATTCGTTAGTGGCATTTTTTAAACCTCTGGCCATTTTAACCTGATTAGATAACATCAGTGTGGTTTGATTTTCACTAGCTAAAATTTCCACTTCTTTGCGTAAATTCTCTAATTGCTTTTCTTTGATTTCAATGTCCTTTTGCAAGCGTTCGATCCTTTCTTGTATCCTCTCAACATTTTTACCAGATTCGCCAACTTTTCGCCAAATATCATTAGCTGATTCTTGATTTATTCCCGTGGTTTCCTGTTTTAGCTGTTTAATATGTTGATTAATTTCTTCGATTTCTTCTTCTAAAAGATCTCTTTGTAAAAGCAATTGACTATAATTGCTAAATTTGGCATTATCTCGGATAATTCCCTGTAAATTAATTCTAATTTCGTCTTTTTCTATTCTGGTGGCGTTGTCCACTTCTAGGGACTCCAGTTCGGCAATTTGTTGAAGGATAAAGTCACGAGAATTTTTGTCTAAACAACGACCACATAGACAGCTTTCATCGTCAAGTATTGCTTTTAAAACTGCTGTAGAATTAGTTTTATAGGTGCTTTTTAAGCTAGTAACTTGCAAATCGTCAGCCATTTCCTGCACAAAGTTAATCAGCAAAGGTATCGAAGCTTTTTTTAACCAAGAATCGATAGACTTTTGCAGGTTATCTAACTGAGTTTGTAAACCGATACGCTTTTTCTCTAAGTTATGAATTTCCTCTAATTTTTCTCGTAAACTTTCAATCTGAGCAGCTTTTTCTTGAGCATCATGATGGATAATTTGAGCATTTTTTTCCTCATCTTTAGCATTTTTACGCTGACCTTTTTTAAGGTAAATTTCTTCTTCTAATTCTCGTAATTGTTGCATCTTATCTTTAAAAGCTTGACTGGTTCCCTTTGCTTTATTTAAACGGTTTTCTAGTTCTTGTAAGGCTTTTTCTGTATCATCGCGTAGATTTCTTAATTCCGGGATACCCAAAACTTTTTCAATTGCTTCTTTTGCTTCTTTAGTTTGGGTTATCTGGGTATATTGTTCAATTTTTAAGCCATCAAAACAGAAAAAATCTCGAATAGATTTAGGAAGCAATGCTTCGATATATTCCCTAGAGTTACTTGCTTTTATGGTTCCATCTTCATAAAATAATGCTTCCTCTACGCTGGGATAAGAAGTGATACCATTATCTTTTAATTTCGCTGTGCGACTGATAAAGTAATTTTTCTCGTTTCTAGTAAAATTTAATTCTACCCGCATTTCTCTTACTGATGAAGAATCATCCTTACCTCGATAAAAATAGGTTTTCAGAGTCTCTTTAGATACAATATCTCCCCCATAGAGACACCATAAAATCCCTGTCATCAGAGAAGTTTTACCGTGGCCATTATTACCGAAGATAATCTGAATTTTTCTGTCGGGATGCAGGTTAAAAGTAATATTTTGACTAGGATAACATTTCCAATTAGTTAAGCGAATTTGTTTCAGTCTCAAAGTCATAAGAACTCTTGTAAAAATCAAAAATTTTGTGGTTGGGTAGGAGTCAGTAGCCAGTAGTCAGTAATCAGGAGAATTAAGAATGAATAATAATCAATTAAATGGTTTATTTAGAGATTTTATGCAACTTAATATTTATTTTTGTCGTTTTTAAACTAAGTGGGTGGGTGGCATTAAATATAAGATGAACGTAGGTTGGTTTGAAGCATGAAACCCAACGCCTGATCATCTTACGCTACCGCTAACCCATCCTACAAATAATTGTGCCTCCCTACTTACCAAAAATAAATTATGCAAGAGAGCTATAAAATTTATGATTGTGAGGAGTCGGTATATTTTTCGATAAGTTCGACAATTTTAGGTGATAGCCGCCGATTTTTGAGAGTAATTTTTTCTACTTCTAAAGCCATGGCTTCCTCCAGCAGTTGGGCAGGTATCTCATATTTTTGTGCTAGTTCTTTAATTTTAGCAGTTATGTCCATGAATTTTTTGGGGGTTGGGGAGTGGGGATTGTCAAGTCTTAATGCTTATTTGGCAAGAGATACCTTGATGATGATAAATTTTATAACAGATCTGAGTAGGTAAGGCCATAGTAACTTAATTCTTGGACTAATCTGTTGATAACTGTAGCTTGATTGCTGGCTGCCCGGGCAAAATCAATAACTCTTTTGATCTCCGATGCAATTAATTTTACCTCACCATCGCCCCAAGGGGGAACCACCAAGACATCGATTAAAGTCGCTTTCTTCTTTGCCACGGCTGCCCGGAGAATTCTGCCGCGACGTTGAATAAATTGACGAGGAGAAGCATCAGCAGCGAGGATAATTCCCTGACTGACTTGTGGGATATCAACTCCCTCATCGAGACATTTTACCGCCACTAATGCGTCAAGATTTCCCGAAGATAACTGTGATAATAACATAACTCGATCGCTGTCTAAGGAACTATAGCGAGCGACTCTTTTTCCCTGACGCGCCAATCGGGTACTAATAGCAGTTGCTTGGGCAATATCGGCACAATAAATTAATGTTTGTTCTAAGGGATGTTCAGCCAGAATACGATCAATTATAGTTAATTTTGCCCCCGCTGCTTTAATTAATTGCGCCCGTTGAATTAATAAACAATTCACTGCTTTACTGTCTTCTTGGGTAAATAAGCGAGCAATTTTTGCCGTTAACTGACGATATTTTTCCTGTTCTTCTTCTGCGAGATAGGTGACATAAACGTGATAATCGTACTCGCACAAAATACCCTGCTGAATAGCTAACTCTAACCCGTATTCATAGACAATTCCCCCAAAATAATCTAAAACTTTTTCCGTACCGAGTTCATCGTAGGCACGCAAAGGAGTTGCTGATAAACCCAAACGATAACTAAAATCATCGCGTAAAAGACGCTGATAAACTCCCGCACCAGTAGCGTGAACTTCATCGGCAATTAATAAAGATTCTTTTGGCAAACCTCCCGCATCAGTAATTAAATCACTAACGGTATTTTTAGCTAACTCTCCATAGGTTCCCACCACAATTACAGGATATCTCTGAGAGGGCAATTCTTGATGATTAATTAACCGTAATTTGCGAAATAAAACCTCACGCCAAGCACGAGAATTACCCATCGCTACCACAGGAAAAGCATAGGTAGTTCGACAGTTTAATTCTTTCACCCACTGCTGGACTAATTCTTTAGTGGGTACAGCGATAACAATTAATTCCAACCTTGATAAACCACTAGCGGCAGCCAGGGCTGTAATCGTTTTTCCCGCCCCTGTTGCCATGGCGAGTATCCCCTGACATTTGGCTTGTTTCCATGCACTTATTGCCTCAATTTGACGGGGCTGGGGTGTTATTTTTAGAGGAGAGGATAACTGATATTTGCCGGTATCGGCGGCAACTTTAAAAGTTTTTTTGCTACTGCTATCGGGTTCGGTAGTTGGCGGAAAATCAGGACGAAATTTTAAGAGAGATTGGGCTGCTGCTGCGGGAAAATCCCAAATATCTAGATGGGGAGTTTGATTGTGCCAGAGTTTTTCAAAATTATCAATTTTTCTCTGAACTCTTAGCTGTTCCTGAGATTGCCAAGAGCGAAAAATATCGATACACTCGAAATTATCCTGTAAACTGCTGTGACTTTCATTCGCAGAACCAGTAAAAGCGATCGCATTGTCAAAAGCATCAATAAATAGGCCTAACTTTTCATGATATAAGCCAAAATTAACTAAGTTTTTGGGAATGGCTAATTTAATTTCTAAGACTCCCTGACTTAATAACCAAGCTAAACAAGCAAAACGATTTTTAGTAATTTCGTCTAAGTCAATTTCTAGAACTGATAATAAAGATTTATTAATCACTTCTTCCCTTTGCTTTAATCCCTGGCTAATGGCCTCGATATCTTCTTTCGAGAGATAGGGAGAAGCAATTAAACGCATTTTTCCACCTCCGCGAATTAAAGCGGTTAATCCTTTAGCTAGAGAGACAAGGGAAGAACTAGAAAAAAAGCCGACTGCTCGACAATAGAGGGTAGATTGTGCTAAACAAGGTAGATAAAAATCGGCAATGAGATTATGGCGATCACTACGGTATTCTTCTAATAAGTCTAATTGTTGTAGTGGCAATTTAAATTCCTCCTCGATCTCGTTTTAGATCATAAATAACTTTTTCATAACACCAGCTTTTACTGCGTTGGGGATTTCTCAATCTAATATTTAAAAGCAATCGAGTCGCTAAAGCTTTATCTCCATTCACGAGGGTTAAAAGTTCTCTTTCTAAGTAGAAAAGTTTAGGCTGACTGATTGGCAAATTTTGACGATTATTTTTAGAAGTAGCTCTTTTCGGTTTAGTGGGGGATAAAGATACGGTATCGACTAACCACCAGATAGCTACAGCTAACCCCAACAACAGCACCCCCATAAAAGAGTATAAAACGATGCCTAGTAAATTCATTAATCAATTCCCGTGTTTGTTAATGATCAAGATTTTAGGCTAATCTACCGGCTCTTCTCGACTTTGTGTGATAATTTTTGCTTATGGAATCGTGAAATGCTTATCGGGTAACACTTTTAGGACTATTTTGTCGAAGAAACTATCAGTATAGACCTCGTTTCCACACAGAAACCAGAAGAGCCATCTACCCCATACAAAAACACCATAAAAGCTAAAATAGATAGCTGACAGTGATTCTGAACACAATAGCAATATAGACTAAACCGCCTTGTATTATCGTCTTCTTCTTGATTTTAATACCCTAGAAAACGGGTTAATTGCCCTAACATCTGAACAAAGTCATTATCTTAAAAAAGTTGTTCGTTTAAAATCCCATGACCGTTTTATTGCCCTAAATGGACAAGGACAAGCGTGGTTAGCAGAAATAATTGATAATTCGGCCCATCTTTTAGAAGCGATAAACGAAACTAGCGAACTACCAGTACAAGTGAATTTAATGGTAGCAATTCCCAAAAATGGCTTTGATGATATCGTTCGCGCTGCCACCGAATTAGGAGTTTATCGGATTATCCCGCTGCTAACAGAACGCGGTTTAGTTAATCCTAGTCCTCAAAAAATTGAACGTTGGCGAAAAATTGCCCGGGAAGCTGTAGAACAATCAGAAAGACAGATTATTCCCATTATCGAAGAACCACAACCATTTTTAGCAATCCTTAAGCGGGGAGCTAACCCACAGACAACTTGTTATATTGGTGTTACCCGTAGAACAGTGGCCCCGCTACTTTCTCAATTACAAACATCAACCGAGATAACTATTGCCATCGGACCGGAAGGGGGATGGACGGAGGCAGAAATAGAACAAGCGCTCGCCGCTGATTTTCTACCTGTATCACTGGGAAAACGCATTTTGAGAACAATTACCGCTCCCTTAGTGGCTCTCGCTATCATTAACGCCTATTTAGACAGCTAATTGATTGGAGTTTCTATGATCAAAGAAATTGCTGAAGCGATCGATCGTCAAGACTATCAAACTGCCGCCCGTCTTGTCAACGACTTCCAGACCCTAGAAAACGATAACCCTTGGCTGAAATTCTACCAAGTGCGTTTAAGCGAAATCAAGGGAGAAATCGGACTAGCAGGGCAAGAATACCGAAAAATGTTGCAATTTACCGCTAATCCTCAACTTGTCGCCCAAATTCGTCAAGGAATCGCCCGCTTAGAAGCGATTGAACGGGTGGAAGTGGAACAGCAACAACAACAGCGACAGGCTGCCCTCGAAAAAGCCAAAACCAACCCTAGTAATCGAGAAATGGGGCTGTTAATTCTTGAACCGGTGGCTAACGAAGAAAAACAGCCCTTAGCCCAAAAATTTGCCCAAATATTTAAAATAGATGCCTATAGCGCCCGCTTACAAATCCCTAGCCGTTCGTGGCGCTTGTATCGAGTCGGGGCGATGGCAGAATTAGCAATATATGTTCACGACTTGCAAAAAGAAGGAATTCCCTGTTTTTGCCAGCCAATTACAGCGATTAACCGGCCTAGGGTCTATTTAGCTCGATATTTCCGGGCTATCCAACCAGAAGCCACCCTAGTCTATCAATCTTCCCATAGCGACCTAACCGCAAGTATAACTTTTGATTGGTCAGAAGTTACCGCCGTGGTAGAGGGAATCTTGCCGATTTTTGGGGAATGTGTCGATAGGGATGTGCGCCGCAATCAAGTGAGAAAAATTAGTATTCTTGATTATGCCCAGATTATTGATCTACATTTGAAAAAACAGGATTTAATTATCCGTATTTGCGATCGCAATTACCACTTTCAAGCGGGGATTACTTTTTCCGACCACCAACAAAGTCGGGAAAGACAGACCACCAATCGGGATAACTGGAATCATTTCGCTTCTTACCTAAAACAACAACTAGCAGCAGTTCCCCTGTGGTCAGATTTTCCAGCTTTTGCCGAAACCACCGCCGATTTTTACGAATTACTGCCTATGGTCAATCCCCATTTGGACTTATTACGCATTGAAGACACCTACTGGGACACCGCCTTTCAACTCTATAGCGCCCTCATCTTTCTCGAAAAAACTCCCCCTACCGCAACTTTATGACCCCTAGTAGCCCTTCTAACCCCTCTTTCGACTGGTTTAACCCCTCGCCCCAGCAAGACAGCGATTTACTGGCACAAATCGGCTTTATCCCCGGTTTCAAAGAATTTCTCACCCTGCGACAGGTTCACGCCTTGGAACACGCCACCGTCTGGGTATTAAGCGAAATGGCTGCCCGTCGTCAATCGCCTTTTGACCATTCCCCAGCGGATAACGAGGCCCTAGGGGGACTCTCCACCGATAGGGGTTTTTATCTCTACGGACAGGTTAATACAAGTGAACTACAGATTGCGGCCAAACAGGCACTCCATCGTCTCAAAAATGGCGAGGGGCAATTGGCATTACATCCGCGTTGTGGCACCAATTTATCGGTAACTTTAGCCTTAACCGCCGGCTTAGTCTTAGGAACTCATCTTATCTTCCCCAGAGGTCCGATTTCTCAGTTATTAGGCTTGGGTTTAGCCACCGCCACCGCTTTTCAAATCGGGCCAGATGTGGGAATGTCAGCCCAAAAATACCTGACCACGGCCATTCCCTTTAACTTAACAATCGTTAACATTGCACCAAAGGCAGACCTATGGGGACGTTCGGGGCATTTCGTGGCAGTGGAGTGGCAAGATTTGCAATAAAACTTAAAGTAAAAACCCTTTCGGCAAACTCGCTCTGATTGTAACCTGTTAACTAAACCCTAAAAAAAAAACAACACCTATGCCTGGAATCGAACGCGGAGCCAAAGTTAGAATCAAACGTAAAGAGTCTTACTGGTACAACGATGTGGGAACCGTAGCCAGTGTTGATAAAAGTGGTATCCTCTATCCCGTTATCGTTCGTTTTGACACTGTTAACTACAACGGTTTTAGTGGTAGCGCCAGTGGACTGAATACCAATAACTTCGCTGAAAGTGAATTGGAACTCGTTAAGGCTGCCCCCGCTAAGAAATAAAGCTGAGTAAAATTCGGCCTATCATCACTGACTGACTGACAGGAATTCTCTCTTGTCGGTCGGTTTTTTTATAGCTATCAGCCAATCAGTTATCAGTTATCAGTTATCAGTTATCAGTAATCAGTTATCAGTGAACAGTTATCAGTAATCAGTTATCAGTGAACAGTTATCAGTAATCAGTTATCAGTGAACAGTTATCAGTAATCAGTGAACAGTAAACAGTTTACTGATATTACATTTTGGGCGCATCGCTTGTGCGCCAACCATATAAAAACTGACTAATAAATTATCTAAAAGTCGCTTGAACCTTTAGCCAACAAGAGTTAATTAGTTTAATTATCCTAGATAAGTAGCTGGTTATAATTAAATTAAAAATAGATTTTAGGTTCGATCCCCCCCGCCCCCCTTAATAAGGGGGGTGCCGATCCCCCCTTAGTCCCCCCTTAATAAGGGGGCATCTGAAAGTTTTTAATACCTACCTACTTAAGTTCCTAAATGGCGAATACTTGACAAAATATATCAAATAATTTATCATATTATATGACCAAAAATCATGATAATGTGCTATCAACATAATCTGGTTTGAGGTGTTTAAAAATTAGTTTTTCAGTAATCAAATCTGGAATTTATGAGCATTTTAGAACTGATAGAAAAAAGACTAGAAGAAAACTTTGCCCTCCACGAACAATACCTAAACCCCCAGATGGTTAGGGTACTAAAAACGATCGGCTACGATCGCCACTACGTTAAAGCTGAAGGTCCGTACCTATTCGACAATCAGGGGGAAAAGTATCTGGATTTACTGAGTGGTTTTGGTGTTTTCGCCCTCGGACGCAATCACCCCAAGATTGTCCAAGCTTTACAAGAAGTATTGACGGCAGCATTGCCCAATTTAGTGCAATTGGATGCTTCTATCCTAGCGGGATTGCTGGCGGAACGGTTAGCAGCGATCGCACCGACCGGATTAGAACGAGTTTTCTTTGCTAATTCCGGCACAGAAACCGTCGAGGCCGCCATTAAATTCAGCCGCTACGCCACCGGACGCAGCCAAATTGTTTACTGTCAGGGAGGCTACCACGGGTTAACCATGGGTTCCCTTTCCGCCACCGGCGATCCCCATTATCGCCAGGGATTTGGGCCGTTTGTGGCCGATTTTAAGGAAATTCCCTTCGGCGATCTAGCTGCGCTCGAAAAAGCTCTAATTAACCAAGACGTAGCGGCTTTTATTACCGAACCGATCCAAGGTCACGGGGTGAGAATTCCCGAACCGAACTATCTCCCGGCGGCGGCGGCCCTTTGTCGTCATTATGGCACTCTTTTTGTGGCCGATGAAGTGCAGACCGGTTTAGGCCGGACTGGCAAAATTTGGGCTGTGGAACATTGGGGGGTAGAACCGGACATTTTATGTGTTGCCAAGGCTCTTTCGGGTGGTTTTGTGCCAGTGGGAGCGGTTCTCTGTCGTCGCTGGATCTTTGATCGAGTATTCGATCGCATGGATCGTTCTGTGGTCCACGGTAGCACTTTTGGTAAAAATAATCTGGCCATGGCCGCTGGTATTGCCACTTTACAGGTGATTGAGGAGGAAAAATTAGTCGAGCGATCGGCTTTGATCGGTCAACAAATTATCGCAGAACTACAGCCCCTCGTAGATCAGTACGAATGTTTGCAGGAAGTGCGGGGATTGGGTATGATGATGGCCTTGGAATTTGCCGAGCCGAGCAGTTGGTCACTAAAAGCCGCCTGGAAAATGCTAGAAACCGCCAATAAAGGGCTATTTTCCCAGTTAATCGTCGTTCCCCTCTTTACCCGCCATCAAATCCTCTCCCAGGTTTCCGGCCACGGCATGAATATCATTAAGTTTATCCCCCCCCTCACCCTCTCCGATGAGGATTGCCGTTGGCTTGTCACCGCCGTTAAAGATGTGGTCGCTGATGCACACCGCTTCCCCGGGGCCGCTTGGGAATTCGGTAAAACCTTGGCCAGCCAAGCTATCCGCCAAAAAACCGCCAAAAAATAGTTAATATGTCCAGTTTGTTTCATCCCCTCTGCGGTAGTAACCTTAGTACCCTATTACGTTTATTTTTGACCAATGGCGGCATCGATCGCCCCAATTTGGCCCCAGCAACCCTGGCGCTGGCAGTTACCCTGGCGCGACTGCCTTTTTCTACCCTAGAACGAATTTTAATGACAGGGTTTTATGAGCGCCGCGTGCAGGTAAAAGCACCCATTTTTATTGTCGGCTATTGGCGCAGCGGCACGACCCATCTCCACAATTTACTCGGTCAATCGGAGCATTTTGGCTATATTTCGCCCCTAGCGGTGGGATTACCCTGGGATATCCTCGGTATCGTCCGTTTATTTCAACCGCTGCTGGAATTAGCTTTACCGAGCGATCGCCATGTGGATAACGTTGCCGTTACTCCCAATTCACCCCAAGAAGACTCGATCGCCCTGGCCAGCATGATCTCCCTTTCCTACTACCATGGTTTATACTTTCCCCAACGTTTTCAGTATCATTTCGATCGAGGGGTTTTTTTTCAAGGCTGCAGCGAGAAAGAAATCGCCAATTGGCAACGTTGGCATACTCATCTATTAAAAAAAGTTTCCATCCACCAAAGAGGCAAACAACTACTACTCAAAAACCCCGTTTATACGGCACACATTGCCAAATTGCGAGCTATCTGGCCCGATGCTAAATTTATTCATATCTACCGCAATCCCTATCTAGTTTTTCCCTCAACCCGCCACTTTTTTACCCGCATCCTACCGGAACTAGCACTACAATCCTACGATAATTTATCTATTGATGTCATCGAGCAAGCGATTCTGAAAAGTTATCCCCTAATGCTTAATTCTCTCCTGGGAGATAGTGCCGATTTACCCGCCGATAGTTTTGTAGAAATTCGTTTTGAAGATTTGGAAAAAGATCCCCTAGCACAAATCGAGAAAATCTACGATCAGCTGCAACTTCCCGACTTAAAAATATCTATGCCTCGCTTTGAGAAATATATCAGCAGTCTGCAAGGATATAAAAAAAATAATTATCACCCAGAACCAAAAACGATCGAGTTAGTTGAATCTCATTGGATGCCATTTATTCAACGTTGGAATTATTATCAGTCATAAGTTATCAGTTATAAGTCATAATTACCGCTCTTTTATACCTTTTCAACAGGATTTAGTATAACTACTTCTTGCCTTTTGCCTATCCTAACCAAAAAATTAATTTTACACGACTACTTATGAAATATCTTAAATTTATCTTTCTGGGTTTAGGTTTTGTTTTACTAGGGGTAATTTTACGCCAAACAAATCTGCAAGAAGTTTGGCAACAAATCACTCTAGTCGGTTGGTGGGGAATAACATTAGTAATTATTTTTTATTTCCTAGAATTCCTCACCGATGTTTTTACTTGGCAACTAACTTTTAAAAGTATTCCTATCCAACCTAGATGGACAATTCGCCTATTATTAATTTACATGGTAGGGGCAGCCTTTAATCGCGTGACTCCCTTCGCTTCTTTGGGAGGAGAAGGTTTTAAAGCAGTGATGTTGAAAACTCACTATCAGATTAGCTATAAAGAAACCAGTGCCTCGATTATTCTGACCAAGACATTAAATACTGCTTCCCTTGTCTTCTTTGCAATTATCGGTTTTTTTCTGCTCCTAGCTTCCCCAAAATTCTCCAATTCTTTTAAAACTTTTACTGGATTAAGTCTCGCTATATTCTCCAGTTGTATCCTAATATTTTTCTTGATTCAGCGATTCCGTTTATCCTCCCGAATAGTTAATCGATTAGGTCATTCTTTTTTAGGCGATCGCCTAGCTAAACCTTTAGAAAATCTTCGCAGTGTCGATGATCGTTTAGGAGAATTTTACCGGAATCTGCCCCTATTTAGAAATGGCTTGATCGTCGGTTTTCTCAATTGGCCCCTCGGAGTTTTAGAAATTTATGTTTTAATGCAATTTCTCCAACATCCGATCAGTTTTGCCGATGCTTGGTTATTTGATTCTGTTGCCCAATTAGTGCGCGCTGGAACCTTTTTTATTCCCGCTAATATCGGTACTTTAGAAGGTTCTTTAGTGCTGCTGGGTGCTTCCTTAACTGGCAGTCTAGAATTAGGTTTAGCGATTTCTGTAATTCGCCGGGTTAAAGATATTCTCTGGATTATATTAGGTTTATTGATCTGGTGGTTATTTTCCCTAAGACCAACTTTACCCGATCGCTTTTCAAAATAATCTCAATCAGTCAACCTCTTGCACAATTAATGTACTCCTCACCCAACGGAAGATTTTTGATTTTTGCAAGAGGTCTATTATTATTCATTCTTAATTCTCCTGACTACTGACTACTGGCTACTGACTCCTAACCCTAACAACAATTTTTGATTTTTACCAGAGGTCTAGTCAACTCCCGATTATTCATCCTGTAATTTTTCGCGTACATTGCGAACAATCCGCGATAATTCACTCTTTTCATCGACGCTAATTTTAGTCGGAGAACCACTAATAATCCGCTCGTAATTGCGGAAAGAATCCTTGATATCGGCCCCGTCGTGACTGATAGTATATTCACGAATCCCTTTATCGTGCCAAGAACCGCGCATCTTAAAGACGTTAATCGCTCGCGACATTTCGCCGCGAATTTCCACATACTGCAACATTAAAATCGTGTCCGTAATCGTAGAAATATGGGATTCGGTGATCGAGTGCGCTCCCATAAATTGGTCGGTGGTATTGGTGAAAAATCCCGTAATTTCCTCCTGTTTGGCGTATCCTGTCACCCCGATCACAAATTGCCGAAAAGCATTATTTGTCACCCCGCGCGCGAGCGCCGATAGAGAATCAATAGCAATACGAGAGGGTTTAAATTCCGAGATTTCCGACTTAATCATCTGTAAATGGTCTTCTAATCCCGCCGATTCCGGGTAAGAACACAATAATTTTAATAATCCCTTGCGTTCCATCTCCTCAAAATCGATCCCCCAAGAAGAGGCATTTCGGGACAATTGGGCGCGAGATTCTTCATAAGCGAACAAAATCGCCCGCTCACCGCGCCGACAGCCTTCTTCCAGAAATTTACTGACTAAGAGAGTTTTACCCGTACCGGTTGCTCCTGTGGCCAAAATAATCGAATCCTTGAAAAAACCGCCTCCACACATATCATCCAGGGTTTTTACTCCCGAAGAAATGCGGACATTAGAAGAGCGCTGAGTTAAACGCATCGCACCGAGGGGGAAGATATTAATGCCATCATTGGTGATAGTAAAGGGATATTCGCCTTTCATGTGGGTTGTTCCCCGTAATTTGAGGATTTCTGCGGTTCTGCGTCGCCTTTCTCCCTCTAGGACGTTCCGCATAATTACCACATTATCAGAGACAAATTCCTCTACACCAAAACGCGCCACCGCTCCGTATTCTTCGATACGTTCCGTGGTCATAATTGAAGTCACTTCTAATAATTTTAACCGGGCCACGAGCCGAAAAATTTCCCGCCGCACCACTGACACCGCTTCGTACTGCTGAAAAACAGCAGTTACAGAGTCAATTGATACCAGTTTTGCTTTATATTTGGTAATTGCGTATTGAATGCGCTCGATCAGGGCCGAAAGATCAAAACTACCCACCACCTCTTGACCTTCCGGATCCGGAGAAGCATCGAGAATAAATAACTTACCCTGGTCAATTAATTCTTCTAAATCCCAACCAAAACTATAGGCATTTTGGATGATATCGGTGGGAGATTCTTCAAAAGTAACAAACAGGCCCGGATAGTCAAAATACTTGATCCCGTGGTAGAGAAATTGAACGGCAAGCAGGGTTTTTCCCGTGCCAGAAGTGCCACTCACTAAGGTAGTTCGCCCCATGGGTAAACCACCGTGAGTGATCTCATCAAAGCCTTCAATTAGGGTTCTAATTTTGCGAACACCTTTCGGTTTAATCGGTGGATTTGCTTGGCTATTAGAGTTAGATTGAGTCATTATTTATCCAGCGAGTATTTAAAGAGTAGGATTTTTATCTAATTTTTCCACAGAAACATATCGGGACTGACTAGACACTTTACACTATCTTGATTGCCATTGACTCTTGACTTTCCCATAGACGTACTAGATTACGCCCCGATCATTTCTCCTTCAATAAATATAACCCGTCTAATCACCTATTGCCGAAGGCCTAGCCATCATTTTCTCGTTCGCGAATTTCCTCGTACAGTAAGTCTAACCCGATTAGAACCTTCTCTCGATCGGACAAATCACCGATAATTTTCCGCACTGGGGGAGGGAGGACTTTCGCAAGGGTAGGAGTGGCGAGAATCTTGTCTTCCTCCGCTAGTTGCGGGTTTTTCAGCACGTCAATCACCTTGAGCGCATAAACTCCCTGAAATTCCTCTTCTAGGATATTTTTCAGGGTTTTCAAGGCGCGCACGGAGTTGGGGGTATTCCCGGCGACGTACAGTTTTAAAACATAGGTTTTTTTAAAGACGCTCATAGGTTAGGATCACAGGGGCTGAGGATATGAGTTCATCGCTATTTGTCTGGGATATTTTAATCTATTCCCAATAATAAATCATAAGGGATATCCTCGCGAGGTATGGAACGACGATACATTTCCCCCAAGTGAGCAAGGATATCAATGAGAGCGAGACGATAATCTAGGAGAATTTCCTCACTTCTGCCTTCTAATTTTAACTGTTGGGAAAATTCGTCCATTAACTCCATGTGAATTTCCAGAATTTGCGACACTGAGAGATCGGTAAAAAAGACATTATTAACCAACTCATCGATCGCTTGATTAATCGGATAATCCTGTTGGAAGTAATTTAAAATAATCTCCCGATAATCTCTTCTTAATTCCCGCAGTAATTCGTTTTTTTCCTCCGGGGCAAGATTGCGATAGAATAGCTGCGGGTTGCGTTTGTAGTAAACACCTAAATAGCCGAGTCTTTCTTTTAATTTTTCTGCTAAACGGCGCTGTTGTAGGAGGAGAAAACTGTGATTATTGGCCACGGGATTTGGTTGGTTAACAATCGTGTTACGTTCGGAAAAAGAGCAATTAGGAGCTAAATGGAGAAATCGAGCGATCGCTTGGTCGATTACCGAGGTGATGCTGTCTAATTCCTTGATGGTAATTTGTAATTCGGCACTATGATAGAGACAGGTGGGAGAGTCATTCGTCTCGGCACTGATCTTCTTGTCAGCGACAATGATCACTACTGGCAGTAAAATTCCCGCTTCGTAGAGTTGATTAAAAGTCGGCTGTAGGGAAGGATGAGAGACCACCAGCAAACAATCGATTTTTTCCTTCTCTGCCTCGATATTAGCCAGTAATTCGCTAGAAGAGGACCCCAAGGTTAGATTATAGCGTTCATTAGCCAATAAAGCCGTCAAAGAATTAACCAGCCCTAGGGGTGAACTCACCCCCGTTAAGGGTGAGTCCGTTGGGACAAAAGCATAAATAGTCAGTCTCGGAGGCAACGTTTTCTCACCCGCAAGGTAGATAGAAATTGACAAACAATAGGTTAGGCTTTCTCTGTTGAGAAGACAACCCCCCCCGCCATCAGCTAAGGGAAGTTAAAGTTAACCTTGCTTTTTGGCAGTGGGTATCGTAGTTAATTGTAATCAATGAAGCGGTTCTCTAGATGAGCGAGCATCATAATCAAGGTAAATTCCAGTTCTAGGACGACTAATAGTTTTGTCATCAGTTTGTTAATTATGCCCTAAAGTTACCGCCACCGCCCACCCAATTATCCCCATGCCTAGCGTTACCCTCAGCCTCCATCACTTTAATCAATCCGTCACTACCTGTGAATTAATTATTGACAGAACAAGTCTTTGCGATTTAATTAATACGGGCAATCCAGAAGCGATCGTGGTGGTGGATGAGAGGTATTGTCCCCTAGGACTGATTGAGAGTCAAGCCCTGATCGCTTACCTCCTCTATCAACAACAGCACCCCGAAATCAGAAACCCCTCCCCCAACTGTCTGGATCTGAGCGGTTGGCTGCGTCCGATTATCCCTCTTAACTCGCGCATGGCCGTGAGTAAGTTTCTGGCCACCCTGACGGGAGAAGCGCTCGCCTTGGTCCCTATTTTAGTGGATGCCCAGGGCAAACTGTTAGGACGCTTAGACACGGGCAAACTTCTCCAATTTTGTCTCGGGCGCTCGATTCTCGATGATCCTCCCCCGCAGCTCCGCACCAGCGATCGCATCCCCCCCCGCAGCGATCGTCCTCTGGAATTTCTAGAACAATTACCGCTGCCGCTGCTGCTCTATAGTCCAGAAGCAGGGATTTTATACCAAAATCAGGCTTGGTGTCAACAAATTGGGGCAGCTTTCCCCGCTAATATCGATAACTCTCCCTTGGCTTTGGTTAATCAACCCTTAACCCTCCCATCCCCCACTCCCCCCCTGTTTCCCCAGCGTCTAGAAACGCTGACATCGGGTTTAGCCAAGACTTGGCGACTGTTGTCCGCGCCGTTAAATTTAACGGATAATTATCCTTTGATCGAGAAAGCTTCAGGACTGTGGTTACTGTTAGCCACCGATATCACCGAACAACAGCAATATTGTCAGGAATTAGCGGTTAAAAATGCCGATTTAGTCCATTTAAATCGTCTTAAGGATGAATTTCTCGCCTGTGTTAGCCATGAGTTTAAATCCCCCCTCACTGCCGTTATCGGTCTCTCCAGTCTGCTGCGGGAACAAAAAATCGGTGAACTTAACCCCCGACAGTCCAAATATGCCGATTTAATCTATCGCAGCGGCCGCCAGTTGATGGCTCTGGTCAATGATCTCCTCGATTTAACCCGCCTAGAGACAGGACAACTAAAATTAACTTTATCTAGAGTCAAAATCGATCGCCTCTGTCAACGGGTGTACGATATCATCGTCGATAAGTATCCCCAACGTCTCGATCTCCCCGGCAGCTATCGTCTTGACATTGAATCGGGGTTAGATTATGCCCTGGCCGATGAAGCCCGTTTACAACAGATGTTAGTGAATTTGTTAGATAATGCGGTTAAATTCACCATTGATGGCGGTAATTTCGGCATTAAAGTCAATCGTTGGGAAAATTGGCTGGCTTTTACCGTCTGGGATACGGGAATCGGTATTCCGGAAGAATCCCAGCATCTGATTTTTCAGAAATTCCAACAGCTAGAAAGTCCTTTCACCCGTCAATTTGAGGGCGCAGGTTTAGGTTTAGTCCTCAGCCAAAAATTAGCGCGTTGTCACGGTGGCGATCTATCTTTTGTCTCCAGGGCCCAGGAAGGCAGTCAATTTACCTTACTGCTGCCGGTTCATCCCCAAAGTGCCGATCAAGAGTCCGCCACTCCCCAGCGTCTGGTGTTGGTGGTAGAAGCTAATCCCCAAGTGATCGAACAATTTGTTGATCGCTTGAGTGAATTGGGATTAAAAGCTATTATCGCTCGTAGTGGCACTGAGGCGATCGAAAAAGCCAGGCAGTTAAAACCCCGTTGTGTTTTTCTCAATCCCAATCTACCCCTCTTGTCCGGTTGGGATGTGTTAACGCTGCTCAAATCCCATCCCCAAACCAAAGATATAAAAGTTATTGTCACCGCCGCCGATTCTGAGCGCAACCGCAGTCAACAGCAAGGGGCCGATAGTTTTCTGGTTCCGCCGATCACCTCGGCAGCCCTGCAAGCTTGCCTGAATCTGACTGTTTCCCCTGTTTCTAGCCGCAAAAGGCGCACTGCTCCGACTCTGCTCCGTTTACACGGCCATTATGCCCCCAATTTCTCCGATTTATCTTCCTTTAGCTGGATTTGGAATAATCAATTAGTTCGGGAAAATTATCGTTTTATCGAGGCCGATAGTTGCGAACAGGCGGAACTTTTAGCTACTGTCTGGGAGGTGGACGCTATCTTAATCGATAGTTCGATCGCGGAAGATTTATACTCTTATCTGCAAACCTTGAGCGAGTCGCAAACCCTAGCTAATTTACCCCTAGTCACCCTTGATGTGGCTGTCACCGAGGTGGCCAATCAAATCCCCGGTTTAGCCGTTTTTCCCTGTTTGGCCCCCCCGACGGAAAACCGCATCGAACAGCTATTAAAGGTAATCGAGACTGCTGATCTGGCTTTTTCTCGCCACAAAGAACGGTAAGGGGGAAGTAGTGGCCGCGCCACGCCCCCAACCCCCCCGTTGGGGTAGGGCTGTTTCGTTCTCGCAAATGTCATTCAATCAAATCCTTATCTGGCAAGGTTTTCAGTCAATTTCTCAGAACAAATATCTGAAAAATTTTTAAAATGCCTTGCTTTGCTTGCCCCGTAAGCGATTGAAGACAGACAAACAAGGAATCAAACTAGAGAATGAATCAGCCCTACTACCCGTTGGGGTAGGGCTGTTTCATTCTCCCATGAGAATATCAAAAGTAAAAGCGATCACTGTCAGGTAAAATGAGAAGTGAACGCGAACTTTTCAAACATATGTTGAGCTTAATAGAAAAACTGAAACAAGTCAAGGACTTTCGGAAAGATCAAGGAAAAAGACACCCTTTATGGATAGTATTAGTAGTAATAATACTGGGAACAATGCTAGGATACTCAGGTTATAGAGAACTAGGAGAGTTTGCTAAAAATAATCGGCACAGGCTGAGTAAAGAATTTAACATAATTCCAGAAAGAGTCCCATCCTCTTCAACAATTAGAAGGGTGATGATGGGAGTTGATGGTCAGATTTTGTTAAAAATGTTTAATGAATGGGCATTAGAAGAATATGGACAAAGAAGTGATATAAATTGGCTAGACATAGATGGAAAAAGTCTCAAAAACACTCTAAAGAATCCTAACAATGAACAACAAAATTTTATTATGTTTGTCTCATTGTTTAGTCAAGAAAGTGGCTTGGTATTACACTTAAAAAGAATTGAAAACAAAAAAGGGTCTGAAATCGACGAAGGTCAAGCTATAATTGAGGATTGCACTCTCCAA
>NZ_JACJQV010000182.1 GCF_014696875.1 Microcystis wesenbergii FACHB-1317
ATTTCTCAGAACAAATATCTGAAAAATTTTTAAAATGCCTTGCTTTGCTTGCCCCGTAAGCGATTGAAGACAGACAAACAAGGAATCAAACTAGAGAATGAATCAGCCCTACCGTATCAATAACCCCAATCACTAAATTAGGATTGCCTTTTTGAATATCCCAGGCTTCTGGGGCATCAATATCCGCATCGGGAGTACCGCCACTTTGTCCGGTGTTATGCAGTCCCCAAAGTTGATTAAAACTGGGGTCATTGGGGAATGTCGCCTGGGGAGTAATTGTCCCCAGCGTCCGAATATAGTCGGGTTCAATGTATTCAAAAATCGGATTGGAGCGATATTGTGCCAGAATCTTCTCCACAGAGAGCGACCCCGATAACTTCCAAATCTCTGCCCCCGTTAGTTTAATCGTCTGGGTGCTGACAGCACCAAAGAGGGACTTGAACTGAGCAACTTCGGCACTGGCGATCCCCTGCTTAAACTTGAGAATGAGTTGATTGGGAACATAAGGGGCAAGGGTGCTAGTTGCTGCCGGTTCTAGCTCTGAGGTGACGGGGGCAGCAGTGGGTACAGAGGCAAGACTCGACGCTGGACTGGTGGAATAACCAGAAGAGTCAATACTGGGAGAAGCGGGAAACGCTACTTGACTCGTAGCAGCAGGGGAGGCTGGAACCGTGGCGGCCTCCGAAGAGACTGTAGATGGGGAGGGGTTAGAGTTCAGGACTCCTAAGGGAGAAGTTTCCTTCGATAGACTTAAATCGTCAGAACCTGTTAAATCAGCCGTGTTCGGGAAGGATTGCTCAAAACCCAAAGCATCCTTTAAGGACGGCACATCTATACTCAATGAATTGGAACTTACGGTTCTTCGTTACTTGGTATGGTTCGATAGGGGGGCATAAATCGACTAAATCCTTATCTGGCAAGAGACTTAATTGATTAGTTCGCTCTAGACAAAAACAATTGACAAAAATCGCCAAATGCCTTTCTATATAAGGGTTCCATCCCTTATACCCCCCGTCCATTGCATAACACAAACCGAAGAACCGAACTTACTTGTGTTGTCTTCATGATTCGGCCTCCCTAATTGTCCGAAAATTAATCGGTCAATTACTTAAGTTTGTTAATTCTTTCTGTTTATGGTTAGGGAAAAAGACCAGCCCAACCTTTCTGCCCTGGGGCTAAATCTTTCATCTACTTATGATTATAAATAGACAAGTTTAACAAAAAAATAAATTTTTTCTTAAATTTATCCAAGAGCCTGATGAGTAACAGCAATAAGAACAGTATTATTGAGAATTAAAAAACGTGGAAGTATTAAGCTGCCCGTGCATTTAAATTACTTCTTGAGACGCAGTTAAAATTCATTGCGTAAATGCGTCCTAGCTTACTAGGTCAGGGTTTCTCAATCAACAGAGTAAATACTAAGACTATTTTCCAAAAACTGTAGCCCAATTATAGAAAAGATAATTAAGTGGATAAATCGCCTCTTATTGTTTCCGTGTGTAAGGGAGAAGAATAGAAATAATTTTCTAAAATATAGTCTTTAAAACCTTGCCTAGCAAGAGTTGTATAAATAAGCACTAATAAATATACTAGGTTTATCAGAGACAATAAATGGGTAATATTTGGAGATAAAAAGTAATTTTTTGTTTAATAACTGGTAAAATTTTTTATAGTTTTTTAACTGATTTGCGATTTATATTTTTTAAATATAAATCAGTAATTTTATTTATTTTTTTATTAATTACCAGCCAAATATACACCTTTATCTTCTTACAATAAATCAGCCGCCACATTCAAATCAATACCTATTGCTTAAATCAAACCTTCTCCTCACTTCAGTCTGGTTTCTGCGGTTTGATTGCTTGTTGTCACTAACCGAAGAAACCTTCCCTTTAGATGTACTGGCTTTTACCTCAATCTGCTTAAACCGAACTCGGGTTAAATTAATCTTTTTTTCCTAAGTTCTCTGGAAAGATTAAGGTAAAAATTAGATCTATCAGCCCTTAGATTGACTGATCATGGCTATTTGCCACTGGTTCGGGGCTATCCTCGCCAATCCAAGCCCTGACTAACTCGTAGCAGAGACCGAGCAGAACCGGTCCGACGAACAAACCGATAATCCCATAGGCGATCACTCCCCCGAACACCCCTAGCAGAATCACCACCATGGGAATGGGCAGACCGCGCCCCATTAAGATCGGTTTGAGGAAATTATCCACCAAGGTGGCGGGAATCATCCAGAGGGTAAATAATAGGGCGATGGAATGGGGTAGTGTTACCCAAGCGTGAATGAGCGCCCCCAAGACAATCAAACCAGGGCCAATTTGGAGAATGCCCAAAATTAGGGTGAGGAAAGTTAATAAACCGGCTGCAGGGGTTCCCACCGTCACTAAACCGATGCCGATCAAAAGACTCTGGATAATGGCAACGCCAATAATACCGCGGCTAACATTGCGGACGGTGGAGGCGGTTAGACTGGCCAGCGCGATGCCTCGACCCGGGGCGATCTTTTCCGCTAACCGGTTCATCAGGTGAGTCAGATTTTTAGCCGAGAGGGTGAGGGCCGCCGCAATCAGAATCGAGACGATAAATTTCAGCACCGTCAGACCGGTACTGGTGGCTAGGGAAAGGGAAATTTTCCCCAGTTCTTTTAATTGTGGCTCGAAGCGTTGAAGAAATTGACCCGTGTTATCCGATGCCTGCTGCCAGAGACTGGCAATCCTTTCGCCGATTAGCGGCCAGGTGGCCACATCGGTGGGGGGAGGGGGAATCACCGCCGCACCAGTATCGATATATTCGGCCAGCGTTCGCAGATTACCCGCCAGAACCGCTGCGATGGCACTCACCGGACCGATAATAATCCCTAGACAAAGTAGGGTGAGGAGAACTGCGGCCAGTTTCGCCCGGCCCGCGAGCAACTTTTTTAACCAGAGAAAGAGCGGATACCAAGCGATCGCTAGAATTGCTCCCCAGAGGATCATGGTTAGGAAGGGACGCAGCAGGGTAAAACCGGCAAATAACAACAGGCCGAGAAAAAACAGCCGGATGACGAGATCGATAATTTTAGCGTCATTTTTCATCAATAGCGATCGCCTTTTGGCTAGATGAGGACATTTCTGCAATTATGGCAGTTTTTCGTTATCGGTAGTGATTCGCTAGTAGTGGTGAGCCGTCTTGCTGATCTGGTCAGGATTGTGTAAAATGTTTCCCGATCAAAATAATTGCCAAATAAATCTTTAAAACTGATTCTTTCAGGGTAAATCTCCTGACAAATATCTTTTTTTGGTCGGTGCAATGCTTACTTGCAATCGTCTTGATCGAGTAAAATCGACTAATTTAACCTATTAACAAGGATGCAAGCAAATTTATTAGAAGTGCGGGGAGCCACCCGTCGATTTGGGGGATTAGTCGCTGTGGATGGGGTTTCCTTTCAGGTACAAAAAAAGGAGATTTTTGGCTTAATTGGACCTAATGGGGCGGGAAAAACAACTTTATTTAATCTGATCACCGGTTTAATTCCCCTATCCAGTGGTGATTTAATTTATCAAGGCTGCAGTCTGGCGAAATATCGTCCTCACCAGATCGCTCAGGCAGGAATTGCCCGTACTTTCCAGAATTTGCGCTTATTTGGTGAATTATCGGCTTTAGAAAATGTAGCGATCGCTGGTCACATTCACAATAGCTCCAATCTCTGGACAGGAATGTTGGGTTTACCAGTTTCGACAAGGGAGGAGGAAGAAACCTACAAAAGAGCGGGGGAATTATTAGATTTAGTCGGATTAACTGACCAAAGCAATCGGAAAGCCTCTAATTTAGCCTATGGTGATCAAAGACGCTTGGAAATTGCCCGCGCTTTAGCTTTGCAACCCCAGTTATTACTCCTCGATGAACCGGCAGCCGGGATGAATCCCAGTGAAAAGGGGGCGCTAAGTCAGCTAATTCGACAAATTCGTGATAATTCAAAGGATTTAACTGTCCTGTTAATCGAACATCATGTGCCTTTAGTGATGGGATTATGCGATCGCATGGCCGTGTTAGATTTCGGTAAGTTAATCGCTTTGGGAGATCCAGCTACAGTCAGGGAGAATCCCGCGGTGATTGAAGCTTATTTAGGGGATGAATAAGGATTTTAGAGAGGGTTTGCTGATACCCCTGTTACTCTAGCAATTCCAAAGTCAGGAAATTCCTTCGAGCAAGAGTTGATCAATTAATTGTTTGGTATCGGGAGAGATAATTTTATTAGTGGCTGGGTTTCCGATTATGAATGGAACCATTCTTGATGGTATGGTGAGAACCACAACGCTTGACAAGGAAATAGAGGCGAATGGGTGATTTTGTTCTGTGTTAGACTGATATTTGGGTAAGCCCTGCTCGCCTTCAAGCATATATCGTGTCAATGTGCTACTATTTAATAGTAAAGCCAACCTAAAACGGCGGGGTTTCAGACCAAATTTTTCGATGATTCCTTTAACTCTTAATCTCTTGCAAGGTTCCGTTACTTTTCGTTTCAGTCCCAGTGCTGCCCTAGATTTGCAAAGGGAAATTAATATTTTACTTGATCGCCTGAAAGCGATCGCCAGTAATGCCGCTAGTGGGGGTAAACCCCAACCCCAAAAACCGCTGGAATATCAGCACACTGGTGATGTGTTTCTGGAAGTGTTTTGTAATCCCAATATTTATCCGAATCCTTTTTCGGCTAAAGTTTTGTTAACGGTTCGTGATGATCGCCTACGCTTAACCACAGAAGCAGAATTAACCCGCGTGATCGAGGATTTAGAGCGTTATCTCGACCAAAATAGTTAGGGTTTGCTGAATAAATCTAAAAACCTTATTGGGTAAGACTTTTAGACTTTTTTTTCCTCAAAAAGTGCCAACCATTGGAGTGATCGGGGGTAAAATTCCGGGACTTTTTCCCTGAAAATTAGGTAATTGACCAGATGAAAATCGCTAAAACCCCACACCCCACACCCTGTCCCCACGAAAAACTTTTTCAGCAGACCCTAGTTAGAATCGGGGGATTTTTGGGGTTTCGACCTTTCCTTGTCGTCCCACCTCTCCCCATCTGACTATTATTCTCTAGCTTGCCATGTTACCGACCGATTTATTGATTTCCCGTCAAAATGGCGAGACAATTATTCCCAAACGCTTACCGCTGGCTGCCGATTATCTGGCGATTGCTAAAGAACAAATCAGCTGTTTTCAGGAAAGTATCGGTGCAACTAAGGGAGAATTAAGCCAAAAACTCCTAATCTTGGAGGGAGACAGTCCCGATTATAAAATTAAACGGGGATTTGCTCACCTATTAACCAATCATTTTGCCACCTTTGAGATTATTAGTCCCTTAGAACCGCAGGAATTAAGAAAAAGAGTTTTTGAACAAGCGGCCAACTTTGTTCCCATTCCCCAAAATCGATCGCTAATTCTGGGAAAAATTGCCCAGCAACTCAGCCAAGAATTAAATCAAGAAATTTTTCCAGTGGCTCTAGAAAAAGGACTCTATGCTGATTTAGTGGAGAATAAAATTCTCACTCAATTTGATGCTCCCACCCCCGAAAATTTAATTCATCGTTTTAACCTCTCGCAAATTCAAGGTATTTTTTATCGGGCCAGTTATTTAATTATCAACGTCCACCGCAACGATCCGGGGGAATATAAATATCTCTTTCGCTATCTAAAACTATTTCGTTTAATGACTTATATCGAAGGGGATGCCGACACGGGATTTACTATTACTATCGATGGTCCCACCAGTTTATTTAAAGCTAACAGTCGTTATGGCATTGAAATCGCTAAATTAATTCCTGCCTTACTCCATGTCACTCACTGGAATTTGAAGGCACAATTACAGTACAAAGATTCCTACACAGGAACTATTAAAAAACAACAGTTCAATTTAGAGGATAACTGTGGTCTGGTGTCCCACTATTCTCCGGGTAAACCCTACGATAGTATGTTAGAGGAATCTTTTGCTAAACGTTGGTTACAGTTAAAAACTGAATGGCAACTAGAAAGGGAAGTGGATTTAGTGCCTTTACCCGGAGGAGTGATGATTCCCGATTTTCGTTTAGTGCATCCCGATGGTCGCGTTTTTCTCCTCGAAATTGTTGGTTATTGGCGACCAGAATACCTACAAAAGAAATTTTTACAGGTTAAATCGGCCCAAGCAAATAATCTAATTTTAGCCGTATCGGAACGGTTAAATCTAGAAAAAGCTGGAGTTAAATTTCAAAATCTACCCGCTCAGGTTATCTGGTTTAAAGATAAATTATCACCCCAAGCAGTGTTAGAAGTTTTAAGTTAAAGGTTTAGGAAGCTAAAAGCGGAAGTATGGTTTGATACTCCCGCTTTGGTTTAATCACACTAGGTTAACTCTTTCGCTTAAGACCGGACAATGAGAGCCACATCATTGAGCAATGGCAGGATTGATGGACACTTTCACCACTTTATTTTTTTCTTCTTCCGCTTTCGGGAGGGTGAGGTTGAGAATGCCATCTTTGTATTCAGCGGTCACGTTATTGTTATCAACCTGAACTGGTAGAGGAATAACCCGATGGAATTTACCATAACGGAACTCAGTGCGGGCAAATCCTTCCTCTTCGGTTTTAATTTCCGATTTTCTTTCACCATTAATGGTCAGACTATCGGCTGTTACTTCCACATTGAGGTCTTTGGCTTCCATACCAGGTATTTCCAGTTTAAGCTGAACTGCCTCTGGCGTTTCGGTCATTTCCGCCGCCGGGATGAAGGATAACCCCATTTTTTCGCCATTGCCTACATCAGTCGGCACAAGACGGTCAAACAAGCGATTCATTTCTTTCTGTAGGCTTTCTACTTCTCTGAAAGGTTCCCAACGTATAAGTGCCATATAATTCACCTCCGCAGTTTTCTTGACGCTAGAGATTTTGATTTATCTCTACACTTTTAGGATAGATAAAAGATTCTCTGACTGGGGTAGGGTTTTCGGTATTGAGTTTTTCCAGATTCCCGTACTATCTCCTATACTAGAGCTAGGTGGAAAAGTTTTTCCTGGTGGCAGGGTGTGACCCCCCCAACCCCCCCCGACATTAGGGCTGATTCATTCTCTAGTTTGATTCCTTGTTTGTCTGTCTTCAATCGCTTACGGGGCAAGCAAAGCAAGGCATTTTAAAAATTTTTCAGATATTTGTTCTGAGAAATTGACTGAAAACCTTGCCAGATAAGGATTTGATTGAATGACATTTGCGAGAATGAAACGACCCTACCCCCGACATCGGGGGGGCAGGTGGGGTGTGGGGTGTGGGGTGTGGGGTGTGGGGTGTTTTCTCAGTGAACTGATAACTGATAACTCTCCAGAAACTAAAACCTAATTTATTAAGCTAAAAGCTTTGATGTGCTTAGTTTCTAACCTTATTTTTAGGTAAGAGAATTGCCAGATTCTTTCTTTTGCCTTTTGCCTGTTGCCTCTTGCCTTCAGAAGCTGATAACTGATAACTGATAACTGATAACTGATAACTGATAACTGATAACTGATAACTGATAACTGATAACTGATAACCGACTCCACCAACAAACTTTTTCAGTAAACCCTAATTATCTACTGATGAATAATTAAACTTTCTAAACTGGTTTGTAAATCTTGGGTTAATTGTGCTACGGCCGAGCGTCGATCGCTTTTATAATCAGCATAGCGCTCGGATACGGAAATAGGTTTACCAATAGTTATTATCGCTTTTTGTTGACCAATTTGGGGACGGAAAAAGGGATTACCTCCCTTAATTCTTGTTACTAAATCCCAGAGTAATAAAATTGTCTCGGCAAATCTTTCTACGGTGGGTTTTTCCTTGACATAATAACCAGTTACTGACACAAAACTTTCCACAATTCTCATGTGCCACATTTTTAAATTAGCTTCATCGGCCAGGCGATCAGCTAATCCTAATTCAAGGGGAGAAATAGAATGAGTGGGTTTTAATTCTTCCCGATAAATGCGTTCCCATCCTGCTTGTTCCAAACGACGACAGCGATCGATCACATTACCATTAGAAGAAACATTAAAATACTTTTCTACGGTTTGTAAGGCCACATCTAATAAATTGGCTAAACGTTTGGCTAGGGTTTCGTTTGGATCATCACCATTGGCAGGTACTACAGGCAAAGATTGATAGTAGAAATCTCGATAAAAATCCTCCATTAAAGATAATAATCTTTCTCCTAACCGAAAAAGACGCTCGTATAAAACCTTTTCTTTTGAGGATGAATTCGGGATTGTTTCTAAACCGCTATCGGTTTCTAAATTAGTTAAAATTTGCTCGATTTCTTGCCACACTGGAGTCAGATAAAAATACTGAATACCAATGGGTAAAATAATTACTTCTTGCTGTTGTTTAGCTTTTCTGACATCATCCACACCCCAAAAAGCCAATTGAGAAATACCCGGTTCAATAGCGCTGACAAGCTCATTATGTCCGTTAGTTGCCCCTTCCGGAGCGGCGGCTAAAGGATAATCTCCTTCTAATAATAAACGACGAGCTGATCGCAATCCGATTAAATCGGCTTTTCCCCGTTGAATTGGTGTGCCACCCAACTTAGAATATAACCATCCTAACCTTTCTCCAGCCCATAAAGGAATCCCTCGATCATACATAAAATGAGCGTGAATTGGATTGTTTAATTTTATTCCTAACTCTTGGCCTTTTTTGGGTACTAATTTCCACAAAAGATAGGCCATACAGTAGGGATCGTTAATACTGGGATGACGAAAAGCAAGCAGTAAACGGACTTTTTTCTCTTGACTTTTTTGATAAAATGTGATTAAAGTTTCTAGATTGACGGCGGAAATTTCTCTTAAATTGGTTTGAGTTTGTAACCAGAGAGGTAAAAAGATTTGACATCCCTTTAAAAGCAAGGGGTTAAGGTTAGGGGGTATAAATTCTAGAGGAGGTTGTGCGCCCAAAGATAGATTAGACATATAAGTAGTCGTGCCAAATAAATTTCCTAGTTGAGACTCCGAGACAGGTATCAGTTATCAGATTTGAGTTTTCAGTTCACTGTTTACTGTTTACTGTTTAAGGAAGAATAAAAGAAAACTCTGATCAATAATTACCCACCGGCCAAAAGGTAATCACAGCAGCAAACAGGTGTCGCGCTAGATTTCAAATAGACTGGGATTGCAGGCTCCCTCAACCGTGAAAGGAGAAATTAACCGACTTTGAGGGAGGAGGAACACCAGTAGTTTACCTCCTCACCTAAACAAATACAGCTATACTATAGCTCTATCCCCATTTCTCGCAAACGAGCCGCCAACTGTTGAGAACGCTGTCTTTCCTCTTCCAGAGCTTGCTGAGTAGCATTTAATTGCTCCTGTGCCGCAGCCGCTTGCTCCTGTGCCGCAGCCGCTTGCTCCTGTGCTGCTTCTTCTGGCAAGGGGATTAAATTGCCTTCTGGATCATAAAATCTCGCCCAAATTGCCGTTTCTCGGTCAATAGTCCCCTCCCAAGTCCCTAACCAATAGCCTAAGGTTTCGCACCATAACCAGCCGCGCTCGTTTCGTTCTAAAGAATGGTAGCGTTGGTCGGCCCCTAAATGCCATCCTTGTAAAGAATTGCCATCGAAAGGATCGTAGATGAAATAATCTGGCGTGCGGAAGGTTCCCTCATAAATTGCCTTTTTTCGCACTTTATCGGTTCTCGCAGTACTAGGAGAGGTTAATTCCACGATAACGTCGGGATAACGTCCCTCTTCTTCCCAAATTACCCAACCCTGTCGCTCTCTCGTACCATCGACATTGAGGACAGCGAAGAAATCTGGCCCGCGAAAATCGCGATTTTTCGCCTGTTCGCGGCTGAAATAAATAAACATATTGCCACCTGTGTAGAAGTCGTCTCGTTCGCCGTAACCCTGGTGTAGGGAGCGAATCAGGACATTCATGGCAATGCGGTGTCGGTTGCTTTCCAAGGGTTCACCATCATCAAAAATTAAGTCTGTGGGGGGTGGGGTTGGTTCCCAGAAGTCCTCGAAATCTTCTTCTATCAGTGCCGGAGAGGTGGCAGTTTCGTCGCTTTTGGCAATCGTCATTTTTTCGGCCTCTCTAGGTGGGAGTATCTATATTTTTGCTGATTATTGATCCTATGTTACATCAAAATTTAGGAGTGAGGAGATAGATGTTAGGAGTTGAGAAAATTATCTTCGCTTAACAATGACCAAAATTTTTCTTCTGGGTGGGTTACATTGGGCTAACACACCCGAATAATATTCTTAAGCTAATCGAAAAACTTGGCTTTATCTTTAACTAATTTTGTCCCGATTCCGGCGGCAATGACTTCGGAGAGAATGCTAATTAAACGATAGATAGCAACGGTGACAAGTACGTTAGCGGCGGGAAATTTTTCTGTGTCTAAAAGTGCGATCACTGTAGCTTCAAACACTCCTAATCCTCCCGGCGCTCCGGGAACAACTAAACCCAATAACCAAGCAAAACTAAAGGTTCCTAAGAGGGGTAAAATCTGAGCGGGGGTAATCATTTTTAATACCATCCAAGCTAAAATAAAACCCGCACCGCGCCACAATAAAAATCCAGTTTCACCCAAGAGAGGGACGAGAGGATATTTAGTTAGATAAACAGGTTCTTGAGCAATCTTTTTCTTTTGGCTGAGGATTTTCAGAGGATAATTTAAAAATTTGGGATGAATGCCGATTAAAATTAATCCTAAAACTAATATCTGTATCCCTAGACTTGAGCTAGATTTCATCCAACCTAAACCACTAGCAATTGCTGCTATGGCTAAGGCTGCACACACCAGCAATAAAAGTTCTAATAAAACGCTTAAACTAGCGGTTCCCCAATCACTTCCTGCTTTATTAATTGCCACAATGCGAGCATAAAAGTGGCCGATATTACCAGGTAGGTATTTTCCTAAATTGGTAATCATATAGATGCCAATTCCTGTGGAGGTTTTAATCGGTTGTTGATAGCTTTTGAGTATCCATGTCCACACCCATCCTGCCCAAATTTGAGCGATAACTGTGGTTACAAGTGCCAAGAAAAGAAATAACCAACCGTGATTTTCAATTCTAACTGAGGTGACGTTATCCCAGTTATTTTTAAGATTACTGAGAACAAAAAATAAGGTTCCCCCAATAATCAGCCAACGTAGAAACTTTTTCAGCATTTCATTTTTTCCTTTATTCATTTTCTGGAGGAAACCAATCGAGAGCGATCAGATTTTCTAAACTGTAGGGACATTTCTGAGGAAAACTAACTTGATTATCGGTTTTTTCTCTAACATAATTTAACGCTTTCTGATAAATACGAGGTAATTGTTGACTGAGATAATTGTGGAGATTAGTATTTAAATAATTGTCGATCTGGTTTTTGAAATTGACAATTTCTGAGCGCCAATGACTACGATTATATGTTCTTTCATCTTGCCAAAATTGTAGGAGTAAAAAATGTCTAATAATTTGCTCGAATAAACTGGCAACACGAAACTTTTTTTCGTTTCCCAAATCTTCTAACTCCTCGATTAAATTGTCTAAATCTAAAGCGTCAAATTTTTTCGCTTTCAAGAGTTCGATGGTTTCTTCTAACCAGAGAGAATCATCAATTTCGTAGAGAGTTTTTAAGTCGGGAATAACAGTCATTTTTTATCTCCTTGATGATAAGATGGTAGCCAATTAGGATCGAGAAGTTCTTCTAAAATGTAAGGACAAGTATCAGGGAAAGTAACTTTGTTTTTTGTCTTTTTCCGCACAAAGAAAACTGCATTTTCATAAATGTTAGTTAATTCATTTTGCAAATAATTACGGAGATTGGTGGTTAAGCGTCTTTTTAGCTGAATTTGAAAGTTGACTATTTCTAACTCCCAGTGATCCTGATTATATGCTCTTTCCTCCGTCCAAAACTGTAGGAGTAATAAATGTCTAATAATTTGCTCTAATAAACTAGCAACACGAAACTTTTTTTCGTTTCCCAAATCTTCTAACTCCTCGATTAAGTTTTCTAAGTCTAAATCTTCATATCTTTTATTCTTCAAGAGTTCTATAGTTTCTTCTAACCAGAGGGAATCATCAATTTCGTAGAGAGTTTTTAAGTCGGGAATAACAGTCATTTTTTATCTCCTTGATGATAAGATGGTAGCCAATTAGGATCGAGAAGTTCTTCTAAACTGTAGGGACAAGTATCGGGAAAGTTAACTTGATTATCAGTTTTTTGACGAACGTATCGCACTGCATCTTCATAGATATTATCAAACTCTTGCTCCAGATATTTACGAAGATTTGTGGTTAAATAACGTTTTAGTTTATCTTTAAAACTCACTATCTCTGCTTGCCAATGAGCTTGGTTATATTCTCTTTCCCTTGTCCAAAATTGTAATAATAAACAATGTCTAATAATTTGCTGTAAAAAACTAGCAACACGAAACTTTTTTTCGTTTCCCAAATCTTCTAACTCCTCGATTAAGTTTTCTAAGTCTAAATCTTCATATCTTTTATTCTTCAATAGTTCGATGGTTTCTTCTAACCAGAGAGAATCATCAATTTCGTAGAGGGTTTTTAAGTCGGGAATAACAGTCATTTTTTATCTCCTTTATTCGTAAGGTGGTAGCCAATTAGGATCGAGAAGTTCTTCTAAACTGTAGGGACAAGTATTGGGAAAGTTGACTTGATTGTTGGTCTTTTTTCTCACATAACGGAGTGCTTTCTGATAAATATTATCAAATTCTTGTTCTAAATATTTCCGTAAACTTGCCGTTAGGTAGGTATTTAATTGATCTTGAAAATTTACCAGTTTTGCTTGCCAATGAGCCTGATTATATTCTCTTTCCCCTGTCCAAAATTGTAATAATAAACAATGTCTAACAATTTGCTGTAAAAAACTAGCAACACGAAACTTTTTTTCGTTTCCCAAATCTTCTAACTCCTCGATTAAATTGTCTAAATCTAAAGCGTCAAAATTTTTAGCCTTGAGCAGTTCTATAGTTTCTGCTAACCAGAGGGAATCATCAATCTCGTAGAGAGTTTTTAAGTCGGGAATAACAGTCATTTTTTATCTCCTTGATTGTCAGATGGTAGCCAATTAGGATCGAGCAGTTCTTCCAAACTGTAGGGACAAGTATCGGGAAAGTTGACTTGATTATCAGTTTTTTTACGAACGTATTGCCGGGACTCAAAGTAAATTTGATCAAATTCCTGTTCTAGATATTTGCGAAGATTTGTGGTTAAATAGCGCTGTAACTGATATTGAAAACTTATTATCTCTGCTTGCCAATGAGCCTGATTATATTCCCTTTCCCTTGTCCAAAATTGTAATAATAAACAATGTCTAATAATTTGCTGTAAAAAACTAGCAACACGAAACTTTTTTTCGTTTCCCAAGTCTTCTAACTCCTCGATTAAGTTTTCTAAATCTAACGCTTCAAAATTTTTAGCCTTGAGCAGTTCTATAGTTTCTTCTAACCAGAGGGAATCATCAATTTCGTAGAGAGTTTTTAAGTCGGGAATAACAGTCATTTTTTATTTCCCCTAGAATTGGCAATAGTGACCAGTTAAACCGATCACTACACCTTTTATATACTAGATAATTTTAGCGGAGCGCAGACCGAAAAAGAGACCGAGGGCAATTCCGCTAAAAACGATCAGATAACCCGCTAAAGCAGCAACAGCTAACACAGACATGGTGAAAATCTCCCAAGTAATTTAATCTTTTTTAGCATTGTACCGTTATTCTTGCCCTTCCCCTTCCTCGTCTTCCAGATCTTCCCCAAAGCGCTGCTGGGGGGGAATTGCGGCGACAATTGCCTCGATTACCTTGCCAACTGGAACAATTTCTAAGCCCACATCTTCGGGATAAACTTGACCTCTGGGGACAATCGCCCGTTTAAAGCCCAATTTAGCCGCTTCTTTTAATCTTAGTTCCATTTGCGACACTAGGCGCACTTGTCCGCCTAATCCCACTTCCCCGATTAAGACTGTGCGCGGATCCACGACTCGATCGCGAAAACTAGCGACAACAGCGATCGCAACTCCCAGATCCGCCGCCGGTTCTTCCACTCCCAACCCTCCTGCGGAAGCAACATAGGCATCTAATTTCGATAAAGGAATGCCGACACGCTTTTCTAAAACGGCGAGAATTTGCTGTAATCGGTTGTATTCTATGCCAGTAGTCGATCTTCGGGGGGAAGCATAGCTGGTGGGGCTAACTAATGCCTGTAACTCCACCACAATCGGGCGTGTACCTTCACAGGCTACCACCGTCGCCGTACCCGGGGAAAATTCATCGCGATTGCCTAAAAATAATTCTGAGGGGTTTTCCACTTCCACCAAACCGTGGTCCACCATCTCGAAAATACCGATCTCGTGGGTTGCCCCAAAACGGTTTTTCACGGATCTTAAGAGACGATGGGAGGCATAGCGATCGCCTTCAAAATATAACACCGTATCGACCAAATGTTCCAAAACTCGCGGACCAGCGATCGCCCCTTCTTTAGTCACATGACCGACAATTAGTAAAGTAATATTCTCCCGTTTTGCCACCTGCATCAAGGCGGAGGTACATTCGCGAACTTGGGCGACGGATCCCGGTGCGGAAGTTAACGCCCCAAAATAAAGAGTTTGAATACTGTCAATTACCGCCACCTGTGGGCGTAGAGATTCTAATTCCCGCAAAATTTCCTCTAAATCGGTTTCTGGCAGAACATAGAGATGATTATCGAGTTCTGAGGTTGATTCAGAGGCTTTTTTCTCCTTGCCATTGCCGTTATTTTCCGACTCCACGGCAACCACTCCCACTCCTAAACGGGCAGCCCGCAGTTTAATCTGTTGTCCCGATTCTTCGGCGGAAACGTAGAGGATGCGCGGTAATCTTTGGGCGAGTTGGTTGGTAACTTGCAGTAAAAGCGTCGATTTGCCGATACCCGGATCGCCGCCGATTAGTACAAGAGAACCGGGGACAATGCCACCGCCGAGAACGCGATCGAATTCCCCGTAACCGGAGGGAAAACGTTCCTGTTCATACTGGGTAATTTCCGAGAAGCGCACCGAGATGCGCGGTTGCGGGTTGCGTTGCCCTTTGCCGTTATTTGGGCGACTATTTTGCCATCCTGGGCGATTTACCGCCGGATTATTGCCACCAGCCACCACTTGTTCTTCTAGCGTCCCGTAGGTGTCACAACTGGGGCATTTTCCTAACCATTGGGGAGATTCCGCCCCACAAGTGCTACAGATATATATTGTTCGGGATTTCGCCATGTTTTTTAAGAAAAGTTGAAGAAAAGCGGTTTGAGGATCAATTCTCTTGTCAAATTTGATTAAGTATGATAGGGGGGAAGGAAGCCCCTGAAGTTATTGATAATTGCCATAAAAGAAATAAAATAGGAAATTTAGGCTTAATGATAACGGCCAAAGGATATTCTATAAACAGGAACGCTCGTTATTTAACTTTAAAATTCATCACACTATTTAACTAAGGAGTGTTAATTCAGTTGGAGAACCAAAAGGAAAAAATTCTCGTTGTTGATGATGAAGCCAGCATCCGTCGTATCTTAGAGACTCGTTTGTCGATGATTGGTTATGAAGTCGTCACCGCCGCCGACGGCGAGGAAGCTTTAGAAACCTTCCGCACCGCCGAACCCGATTTAGTGGTTTTGGATGTGATGATGCCGAAATTAGACGGTTACGGTGTCTGTCAGGAACTCCGCAAAGAATCGGATATTCCTATCATTATGTTAACCGCTTTGGGGGATGTGGCCGATCGAATTACCGGGCTAGAATTGGGCGCGGATGACTATGTAGTTAAACCTTTTTCTCCCAAAGAACTCGAGGCGCGGATTCGTTCGGTGTTGCGTCGGGTAGAGAAAAATGGCGCTCCGGGGATTCCTAGTTCCGGTGTGATTCATATCGGTTCCATTAAAATCGATACCAATAAACGCCAAGTTTATAAGGGGGATGAACGCATCCGTCTGACTGGTATGGAATTTAGTTTACTGGAATTATTGGTCAGTCGATCAGGAGAAGCTTTTTCCCGCTCGGAAATCCTTCAGGAAGTTTGGGGTTATACCCCCGAACGTCATGTGGATACGCGGGTGGTAGATGTGCATATTTCCCGTTTACGAGCCAAATTAGAGGATGATCCCAGCAATCCTGAGTTAATTCTCACCGCTAGAGGTACAGGCTATCTTTTTCAACGGATTTTAGAACCAGACGAGGAATAGTTCTCAGCTATGGCACCAGCTGATCCCAATCGTATTTTAAGACTGTTACCCCTGTTCGCCGGCATCGTCGGGGGTACGGTATTAATGTTTAATCGTTTTGCCACTGCCGATTTAACCCCATCGCAAGCGCGTTCCGATGTGATGGGAGTGATTTTGAGTGGGGTTTTAATTTTGGTGGGTTTAATCTGGCAAAGAGTTCAACCCCGCTTACCGGATGCTGTGGAATTAATCGGGCGCGAAGGTCTGGAATTTGGCCCAGATTTGCCAGAATCAGTTAAAATTGAGCTTGCTTGGGCTTCCCATTTACTTTTAACCAACACCGTGACAAAATCTCTGATCGTTTATTATCAGGGAGAAGTTTTATTACGTCGCGGTATCTTAAGCCAGAATTCTGAAGTTAAAGTTAGTAATATTATCAAAAGAGTTTTAGAAACCGGTAAAGCCGTTTATTTAGTTAATTTAAATTTATATCCCGCTAAAATCGAATTTGACTATTTGCCAGAAAACACCCAAGGCTTAATCTGTCAACCCATCGGTAAGGAAGGGGTGTTAATTTTAGCGGCAAATGCACCGCGCAGTTATACTAAACAAGATGAAATTTGGATCGAGGGAATTGCTGATAAATTAGCCAACACTTTCAGTCAGTTTTAGACGATTTCAGTAAGATTTAAGAATTTGGTTAAGATGAGAGTAGTTGTAGCTAAGGATTTTAACCGATGACTCAAACTAGCGAAACCGTTACCTATTCTCTCGAATCTGTCCTGACAAGGATCGAGAGTAAAATCGACAATCTCCAAAGAGATGTTAATCAAAAATTTGACAGTCTCCAAAGAGATGTGGATCAGAAAATTGACAATCTCCAAAGAGATGTGGATCAGAAAATCGACAATCTCCAAAAAGATGTTAATCAAAAATTTGACAGTCTCCAAAAAGATGTTAATCAAAAATTTGACAGTCTCCAAAAAGATGTTAATGATTTAAAGGTGGAAGTCACAGAAATCAAAGGAGATATTAAAACTCTTGATCAGAAAGTCGAAACAATAGATAACCGACTGGAAAAAGTCGAAGATAACTATGCAATCCTAGTTAAAGATATTGCGGACTTGAAAGGGTTTAAATCTCTGATTATCCCCATGGTTGTGGCTTTTTTAAGTGCCGTGGTAACTTTGGGATTGCGCGGTTTTTTTCTTGGTAATAAACCTTAATTTTTTATGTCAAGAAAGTAGTTATTTGCAAGAGGTTTTTAATTATGACACAAACTAGCGAAACCGTTACCTATTCTCTCGAATCTGTCCTGACAAGGATCGAGAGTAAAATCGACACCCTCCAAAGAGATGTTAATCAGAAAATCGACAATCTCCAAAGAGATATGGATCAAAAATTTGACAGTCTCCAAAAAGATGTTAATCAAAAATTTGATACTCTCCAAAAAGATGTTAATGATCTGAAGATTGAAACCACAGAAATAAAGGGAGATATTAAAACTCTTGATCAGAAAGTCGAAACAATGGATAAACGACTGGAAAAAGTTGAGGATAGTTATGCAATCCTAGTTAAAGATATTGCGGACTTGAAAGGGTTTAAATCTCTGATTATCCCCATGGTTGTGGCTTTTTTAAGTGCCGTGGTCACTTTGGGATTGCGCGGCTTTTTTCTTGGCAATAAACCCTAAATTTATCAAGGAATATTGTCATCATCAAGTTTATTTTCTACTCTACTAATAAAATCTATGAGTTTTTGTATTAATCCTCATTGTCCTAAACCGAAAAGTATCACGGAGAGTCGTTACTGTCAATCCTGTGGTTCCGACTTGCTTTTAAATGGTAAATATCGAGTCACAAATTTATTGAGTGCCAAAGGTGGATTTGGCAATACCTATGAAGTGATAGATGAACGTAAAATACCTAAAGTGTTAAAAGTTCTTACCTACGATTCTAGCAAAGCTATTGATTTATTTCAACAGGAAGCCAATCTTTTAAAACAATTAAATCACCCCGGTATTCCCAAAGGAGAAAACTATTTTATTTATCATCCCCGGGAGAGTCAAACTGCTTTACACTGTTTAGTCATGGAGAAAATTGCTGGTATTGACTTAGAAGAATACCAAAAACAAAGAGGATTTAAACCGATTGATTATCATCTCGCTTTGGATTGGTTAACTCAGTTAGCTAATATTCTCCACGAAGTTCATAAACATAAATTTTATCATCGCGATATCAAACCCTCTAATATTATCTTAAAACCCGATGGTCAATTAGTTTTAATTGATTTTGGAGCGGCGCGACAAGTCACTAAAACCGTCCTAGCAGGAGGTAAAAATACGGGAATTTATACACCCGGATATGCTCCTCCTGAACAATCTCTTGGTCACTCTGTCCCCCAATCAGACTTTTATGCTTTGGGCAAAACTTTCGTCTTTTTGTTAACCGGTAAAGAACCCAGTGACCCGAAAATTTATAATATTAATACCAATGAATTTAACTGGCGTAAATATACCAAAAAAATCCCTTCTCGATTAGCAGATTTTATCGATAATTTAATGGCAGAAAAACCTATTGGTCGGCCTAAAGATACCAAAACCTTGCTAAAAATTATTACTGATATTAAAGCTAATCCCCATCAAACTAAAAAAACTAAAAATTCTGCTCCTGAAAAACCTAAAATTATTCCTCTTCCTAATCCTGCACTTATTTCTTTACTTGCTGCAATTTCTCCCAGTTATGCTGGGTTTTGGCTCCGGTTAAAAGCATCTTTAATTGATTCTTTTATCGTTCTTATTATCGCCGCTTTATTAGGTGGTTATATCTGTTTTCGCTTACAACAATGGTCAACTTTTCAAAACTTAAATCTTGATTTTGATATACCCAAAGAAATCTGGGTTTACTATGCGGCAGGATTAAGTGCAGTTGGAACAACAATTATCGGTTTTGCTTTATTTATAGCGGCAATTATCTATAATATTCAAGCCAAACTTAACTTTACTCACGAACATATTGCCATCCTTAGCGCCCTCGGTTTAGGAATAGTTATTAAATGGTTATATTATGTCTTCTTAGAATATATTTTTAAAGCCACTATTGGTAAAATGTTTTTTGATTTATCCGTCACCGATAGCCAAGGCCGACGCATATCTTTTGCAAGAGCAAATCGCCGCTACTTACTAAAATATCTCTCCACTGCTCCCTTATATTTGGGCTTTTTACTGGCAGCCTGGACAAAGAAAAAACGCGCCCTTCATGACATGATTTCTGGTACACAAATCCGCAAGAAAAAGTAACCAGATACTAGAAAAGTAGGGAGATGAGAGGGGTACGATAGGATAAAATTAACTACAATAGGGACAAGATACTCCTGCTTGGTAATTGGGGGACTGTTTATCTTTTTCATCGATGGGATGACCGCAAGCGGGACACATTTCATAATGTCCCACCTCTAGATTAGCTGTTAGTGCCACTCTTTGATCAAAAACGAAACATTCTCCTTGCCAAAGACTCTGATCGGGACTAACTTCTTCTAAGTATTTCAAAATACCTCCCTCTAGCTGATAAACTTGCGAAAAGCCTTGATTTAATAAAAAAGCTGCCGCCTTTTCACAGCGAATTCCCCCCGTACAAAAAAGAGCTATTTTTTTATCGTCAATAGGAGCAAAATTGTCGTGAATATACTCAGGAAATTGGCGAAAATGCTGGATTTCTGGGTTAAGCGCTCCCGCAAAAGTACCGATCGCCACTTCATAATTATTACGCGTATCGATCACTACCACGTCCGGCTCTTTCAGCAATTGGTTCCACTCTTCAGTTTTGAGATGAATTCCTGTTTTTTCGAGAGGATTAGCCTTGGGTTGACCAAAAGTCACAATTTCCTGTTTTAAGCGAATTTTTAAGCGTTGAAAGGGCAAATAATCACAAACAGACTCTTTCACTTCTAGATTAGCTAAACGAGTATCGGTTTTTAACCAACTAATCACCTCGGCGATCGCTTGACGGTTCCCGGCGATCGTTGCGTTAATCCCCTCGGCTGCCAGCAGAATAGTTCCTTTAATTCCTCTTTCTTGGCAGTATTTTTGTATTTCTGGCTGTTTTTGACGATAATCTGACAAAGCCACAAACTGGTAAAAAGTGGCGACTAGATAAGACATGGCAAGTAAGGGAAAAATTAACTTGTAATATTTTTCACTATAGGTTATGATAACAAAAGTGTCCTAAAAACCAGATCGGGGGTTTAGCTCAGTTGGTAGAGCGCCTGCTTTGCAAGCAGGATGTCAGCGGTTCGAGTCCGCTAACCTCCATAGTCCTGACTGATTCCCCTGTGCTTGGTGATTAGCTCAAGTCTTCTTGGGGAGACAATTAGCTAGTTAATTATTAAATGATGTCTCGTACCTATCAAGCTACTGGAATCAATCTGCAAGGAATGGCCTTCGGAGAAGCCGATCGCCTCTTAACTATTTTGACCGCCGAATATGGTTTAATTAGAGCCATCGCTCCAGGTGCACGCAAGTATAAATCTTCCCTCCGGGGTAGAAGCGAACTATTTGTGGTCAATAATCTGTTAATAGTCGCAGGAAAATCCCTAGATAAGGTCGTTCAAGCTGAAACTATCGAATCTTATCCCAAATTAAGTCAAAATCTCGCCAAACTCACCGTTAGTCAATACCTCTGCGAACTGGTTTTAGCGATCGCCCTGAGCGAACAACCCCAGAGGGAATTATACGAGTTAATCTGCAGCCATCTGGCCAGAATTGAAGTCCTCGACGAAAATCAATACATACTTCCCTACCTTTGTCAAGCAATTTTTCATTTCTTAATAATTGCTGGCTTAGTACCGCAAGTCCATAACTGCCTGTTGACGGGAAAAGCTTTAATTGGGGACAATTGCCTAGGATTTAGTTTCGAGGCAGGGGGAATAATAGATCTAGCTGCCCTAACAGAAACAATCAACCCGCCCAAAATCGATAGTAAACTGACGTTGCAAGAACTGCAATTACTGCAATGCCTAGGAAAACCCGATTTTCCCCCAGAAGAAAACCTTACCTCGGAACTAGCTTGGATTAACCTCGATCGTTTGCTGCGCAGCTATACTCAATATCATCTAGGAAAAACTTTTCGCTCCTCGGCATTAGTTGAGGGTTTATCTCCCTTAGAATTTTAAACAGATAGCAAAAATCATCATAATGCAACTGTTTGACTCAGAAACTGACGACGCTACGTCTAGCGCCTCCCCCACACCTGTTTTTAATTCTTCCGATTCCTCACCGAGGCAATCCGACGCAGAAACCATGAACCGCTTGCCTAAACGTGCGCCCAAATCCAATCCTAGTCAGGGTTTTGCCCCAGTGCTAAAAAACCCGCGCTTTCTCATTCTCTGGGCGGGGGGAATTTTTTCCCAATTAGCGGATAAATTCTATTTAGTCCTGATGATCTCCCTAATTGCCACCCATTACCAAGAAGCCGATCAATCGATTAGCGGCTGGGTATCGGCGATAATGATTGCTAATACAATTCCGGCGGTGTTAGTGGGTTCGGTGGCGGGTGTATATGTTGATAGATGGTTAAAAAAACAAGTTTTAGTTATTTCTAACCTTTTACGGGGGGCTTTTGTCCTCCTCATTCCCCTATTATTGTGGTTAGTGCGCGAGCAAACTTTAGCGGTTCCCCTCGGTTGGTTGCCTGACGGTTTAAGAAATTGGCATTACCGGTTACAGGGAGAATTTAATTTACCCTTCGGTTTTTTCCTGTTGTTAGTCATTACTTTTCTTGTCTCCACCTTAACCCAATTTTTTGCCCCTGCCGAACAATCTACCCTGCCATTGGTGGTAAAACGTCGTCATCTTCTACCCGCTAATTCCCTCAACACTTTAACCACCATGGCAGTATTAATTATCGGTTTTGCCATCGGTGAACCTCTATTAGCTTTTGCTGATAGCATTTTCGGCACGAGAGCCGGACAATTTGATATTGGCAAAGTGATGATTGTCGGTGGTTTTTATATAATTGCCGGTTTAATTCTAATTATCCTGCGAACTAACGAAAAATACGTTATTCCTACCGCAGAACAGCCCCATGTTTGGGAAGATATCCGCGACGGCATTCGTTACCTCAACAAAAATCATAAAGTTCGTAACGCTCTAATTCAATTAGTCATTTTATTCTGTATTTTTGCCGCTCTATCAGTATTAGCTGTCAGTATGGCCGAAAAACTACCTGGGTTAAAAGCCTCTCAATTTGGCTTTTTATTAGCCTCCTGTGGTGCAGGAATGGCAGTTAGTGCGATTACTTTGGGTTATTGGGGTCAAAAATTCTCCCACACCCAATTAAGTCTCTGGGGTTCCTTGGGTATGGCGGCAGCTTTAATCGGTTTATCTTTAGCAACAAAGAGTTTAATTTTAGCCTTCGCTATGACCGCTTTATTAGGGATTTTTGCCGCTTTAGTCGGGGTTCCCATGCAAACTACCCTACAGGCAGATACACCCCCCGAAATGCGCGGTAAAGTCTTTGGTTTAGAAAATAATGCCGTTAATATTGCCCTCTCTTTACCCCTAGCTGTCGCAGGTATCGCTGAAACTCAATTCGGACTCCGACCGGTATTATTAGCTTTAGCAGTTATGGCAGTTATCGGCGGTGGTTTTACTTGGTACGTTTCTCGCAATTTATCTAAAGATTAGCGGAACTTTTCAGTTATCAGTTATCAGTTATCAGTTATCAGGAGTCAGGAGTCAGGAGATTGCTTTTATTTATTCTCCTATCTCCCCCGCAAAGAAGCGAAACTAAAATAGAAAACGGGTTTCTTGAAGAAACCCGTTTTCTGGATCGTCAAGTAACCTTAAACTTGTTAGAATCAAAGAGTTGTTATTTTCTGGTAGTCATTCATCGCTCAGATTCGTTAAAATTATATTACATGACTAATAATGTTGACCATGATCGCTTATTTAAGGAGTTAATCTCCACCTTTTTTATCGAATTTATTGAGTTGTTTTTTCCTGAAGTAATCAATTATTTAGACAGAGACTCAATTACTTTTTTAGACAAAGAAGTATTTACCGATGTCACGGAAGGAGAAAAGCATGAAAGCGACTTAGTCGCACAAGTCAAGTTTCGCGGAAAAGAATCTTTCTTTCTGATTCATGTCGAGGCGCAGGAAAGTTCTCGAAAATGGTTTAATCGGCGAATGTTTACTTATTTTGCTCGCTTTCATGAGAAATTTGTCTTACCGATTTATCCCATTGTAATTTTTTCTTATTCAAAGCCAAAAAGAGAAGCGATTAGTCAATATGTGGTCGATTTTCCCGATTTTAAGGTGTTAGAATTTAACTATCAGGTAGTGCAGTTAAATCGATTAAATTGGCGAGATTTTCTCAATCAGCCGAATCCGGTTGCTTCGGCTTTGATGGCTAAGATGAACATTGCAGAGAAAGAGCGAGCCAAGGTAAAAGCGGAATGTCTGCGCTTGTTAATTACTTTAAGGTTAGATCCTGCGAGAATGCAGTTAATTTCTGGATTTATTGATACATATCTCAATCTTAATCCAGTGGAAGAGATACAATTCCAAGAAGAGATTAGCACATTTAGTCAACCCGTACAGGAGGGAGTCATGCAAATTACCACCAGTTGGATGCGTCAAGGTATCGAACAAGGTATTGAACAAGGTATCGAACAAGGTATCGAACAAGGTATCGAACGCGAAAAGACATTAATTATTCGCCAACTTAAACGAAAGTTAGGGGAAATTAATCCTTTATTAGAAACTCAAATTATGGAGTTAAGTATTGATGATGTCGAAGCATTAGGAGAAGCTTTATTCGACTTCTCTGCGGTTGAAGATTTAATCAATTGGTTAAATACTTTAACTGCCTAGCTTTGACGTTAGCGATCGCCTTTTGGAGAAAACGGGTTTCTTAAAGAAACCCGTTTTCTGCGATTGTAAGTACAGTATATCACAAAAATTGCTTCGGTGGTTCAAGAGAACTGATAACTGATAACTGAAATGAATAACCCAAATACTGATTTTGATACTCCTTGGAAAGATGTCTTAGAAATCTACTTTGAAGACTTTGTTTCCTTCTTTTTTCCTCAAGCTCACGCGGGTATTGATTGGAATCAAGGCTTTGAATTTCTCGACAAAGAACTTCAACAAGTGGTGCGGGATGCTGAGTTAGGCAAACGTCTCGTCGATAAGTTGGTGAAAATTTATCGTATGGCGGGAGAAGAGACCTGGGTTTTAATCCACATAGAAATCCAGGGTCAGCGAGAAATTGACTTTGCTGAACGGATGTTTGTCTATTACTATCGCATTTATGATCGTTACAGGCGTTCAGTAGCGAGTTTGGCAGTTTTAGGTGATGATAATGCTTCTTGGCGACCCAATCAATTTGAACGTGAGTTATTTGATTGTCAAGTGAGTTTTCGCTTTCCGGTCGTCAAGTTGCTAGAATTTAAGCAGCAGTGGTCAGCTTTAGCAGCCAGCCGCAATCCTTTTGCTACAGTCGTGATGGCGCATCTCCAAGCTTTAGAAACTCGGCAAAACCGAAAAAAGCGCAAAGAAGCGAAATTAGCATTAACTAAACGGTTGTACGAACAGGGTTATCAACGAGAGGATATTATCAACCTCTTTAAGTTTATCGATTGGTTGATGAGCTTACCCACTGAATTAGAACAAGAGTTTCAACAGGAATTAAATCAGTACGAGGAGGAAAAAAGAATGCCTTATATTACCAGTGTTGAAAGAATGGGAATGGAAAAGGGGATGATTCAAAAAGCTCGAGAATCTGTCATTGATGCCCTTGAGATTCGGTTTGAGAATGTGCCTTCGGAACTGGTTGATGAGATTAGCCAAATTCAAGACACTTCTCTTCTGAAAAATCTCCACAGACAAGCGATTACTCTTGACTCAATCTCAGATTTTCAAGGCTATTTAAATCAGTTAATCAAACCTGAATAATTCTGGTTTGTCGCCCAAGAAAACGGGTTTCTTTGAGAAACCCGTTTTCTGGATTTCTGATGATCGCCTGTTGGAAAAAATTTGTAGCGTATTATACAGACTTATACGGTGCGTTACGCTAATGCTAACACACCCTAAGAGTGAGCTAACCCGCTCCACTTTTGTCCACTTTTATTGATTTAATGTCCACTTTTACCGTAAGTCTTGTCAAGTAACCTTAAACTTGTTAGAATCAAAGAGTTGTTATTTTCTGGTAGTCATTCACCGCTGAGATTAGTTAAGATGATATTACATGACTAATAATATTGACCATGATCGCTTATTTAAGGAGTTGATTTCCACCTTTTTTGTCGAATTTATTGAGTTATTTTTTCCTCAATTGATGGATTATTTAGATAGGGACTCGATTACTTTTTTAGACAAAGAAGTATTTACTGATGTCACGGAAGGAGAAAGGTATGAAAGCGATTTAGTAGCACAAGTTAAGTTTCGCGGAAAAGAATCTTTCTTTCTGATTCATGTCGAGGCGCAGGAAAGTTCTCGAAAATGGTTTAATCGGCGAATGTTTACTTATTTTGCTCGCTTTCATGAGAAATTTGTCTTACCGATTTATCCGATTGTAATTTTTTCTTATTCAAAGCCAAAAAGAGAAGCAATTAGTCAATATGTAGTCGATTTTCCCGATTTTAAGGTGTTAGAATTTAACTATCAGGTAGTGCAGTTAAATCGATTAAATTGGCGAGATTTTCTCAATCAACCGAATCCGGTTGCTTCAGCTTTGATGGCTAGGATGAACATTGCCGAGAAAGAGCGAGCCAAGGTAAAAGCGGAATGTCTGCGCTTGTTAATTACTTTAAAGTTAAATCCTGCAAAAATGCAATTAATTTCTGGATTCATTGATACATATCTCAATCTAAATCCTGCCGAAGAGATACAATTTCAAGAAGAGATTAGCACATTTAGTCAACCCGTACAGGAGGGAGTTATGCAAATTACCACCAGTTGGATGCGTCAAGGTATCGAACAAGGTATCGAACAAGGTATTGAACGCGGTATTGAACGTGAAAAGACATTGATTCTTCGTCAACTTAAACGCAAGTTAGGGGAGATTAATCCTGCATTGGAAACTAAAATTATGCAGTTAAGTATTGATGATGTCGAAGCATTAGGAGAAGCTTTATTCGACTTCTCTACGGTTGAAGATTTAATCAATTGGTTAAATACTTTAACTGCTTAGTTCTTATGTTAGCGCTCGCCTTCTGACAACAACCCACTAAAATTGTCATAATGAAACAAACAACCGCCAATTATGATGAACCCTGGAAAGAAGCATTAACCGAGTATTTTGAAGCATTTTTATACTTCTTTTTTCCCGAAGTTCACCAACTAATTGATTGGACAAAAATTCCCGAATCCCTAGAAAAAGAACTCAAACGGATTACCGCTTCAGCAAGGACAAAAAAACGTTTTGCTGACAAACTCTATAAAGTTTGGTTACTCAGGGGTGAAGAAATCTGGATTTTGATTCATATTGAAATTCAAAGTCAATACGAAGAAAATTTCTCTCAGAGGATGTATATTTATAACTATCGGGCCTTTGATTTGTATCAGAAACCGGTTATCAGTCTCGCTATATTAGGGGATGAACGAGTAAATTGGCGACCAGATTCCTATAATTATACTATCGCTGGTTGTGAAGTCAGCCTCAAATTCCCAACGGTTAAATTACTGGACTATGAGGAAAACTGGTCAGAACTAGAAACAAGTAGCAATCCCTTTGCTATAATAGTCATGGCACACCTGAAAACAAAAGCGACTACTGGGAAGCTGCCAGAACGGGAACAGTGGAAGTGGAGGTTAATCAGAGGATTATATGAAAAGGAGTTCGAGAGGGAACAAATAATTAAATTATTTGAAATCATCGACACAATGATGACTCTATCAACTAAATTACAGTCAAGTTTAGAGAGTAAAATCAAACAATTTGAGGAGGAAAGAACCATGCCTTTAATGAGTAATATGGAGTTACGAGGAAGGAAAATTGGTGAGGAAATTGGGGAGTTACGAGGGATAGAACGCGGTAAGGAAATCGGTAAGGAAATTGGTAAGGAAATTGGTAAAGAAATTGGCGCGTTAGAAAAAAGCCGTGATGACATAAAAACAGTTTTAACTGTGCGGTTTGGACAGATTTCTTCAGAAATTGAAGAGATAATCGGCAAAATGACTAACCCTACTATCTTAGAAGAGCTACTAAAATTAGCAGCTACCGCTCATTCTCTCGCAGAATTTAAGCAGTCTTTGGCAAAAATCCAATCCTAGAACAACTATCTAGAAAACGGGTTTCTTGAAGAAACCCGTTTTCTGTATAAATGTTAATTTCTGTTACAGGGGTCTTGAGAAATTTGCGCTTGTTGAGCTAAAACTATTAGCAATAAACTTTTGCTGTTACTGTCATGACTCTCTCTCTTTTGTCGATTATTCCTGTTGTTGACGATGTTTTGTTCGATTTTGCTCAATCTGATGGTTTTTGGGCGAATTTAGAAACCGCTTTTGGCACAAGTTATGATGTGGTTAAGGCGACAGAACTACGACAGCAGTGGCAAAGTCGAAATTTTGGTCAACTTCCCCCAATTGAGGTACTCAGTGATGAGGTTTTGGGGACTGCGAATGGTGCTTATGCCAGTAGTAAGAATAAGATTTATCTATCAGCATCTTTTTTAAATACGGCATCGTCAGCAGCGATAATTAATGTAATTTTAGAAGAAATTGGGCATTATGTGGATGCTCAAATTAATCCAGTGGATAGCGCGGGAGATGAGGGGGCAATTTTTGCAGAGTTGGTTCAAGGTAACAGTCTGGATGTGGCAACCTTAGACGCTTTACGAGCAGAGAATGACCAGACAACAATTATAGTAAATGGGGAAATTATTCAAGTAGAACAGGCAGATTTTACCGGGACTAATGGGAATGATAATATTACGGGAACATCTACAAGTGATAATATTTTTGGGTTAGATGGCAATGATACTTTAAGTGGTCTGGGGGGAAGCGATAATATTTATGGGGGTAATGGTAATGACTCTCTTAACGGTGGGGATGGAAGTGATTACTTTACCAACGATGCGGGTAATGACACGATAAATGGTGGTAGTGGGACTGATCGCTATGAGGTTGACTACAGTAGTGCTAGTAGTGGTTTAACCATGACCTACAATACCACTACCGGGAGTGGGACGATTACTGTCGGTACAGAAACTGATACCTTTACTTCGATTGAGAGTTTTAACGGGTTTAAGGGAACTGAGTATAATGATGTCATTTTTGGCGGGACAGAAAGTGAATTTTATTATTATTATGGCGCTCTCTCAGGTGGAAGTGGTAACGATACTATTTCAGGTAATGCTGGTTTTGACGAAATTTATGGAGAGGATGGGAATGATGTCCTCAATGGTGGTGCTGATAATGATCAACTTTATGGTGGTAGTGGGAATGATCTCCTCAATGGTGATGCTGGAGATGATTACTTTACCAATGAGGACGGTAATGACACGATAAATGGTGGTAGTGGGACTGATCGCTATGATGCTGACTACAGCTATGCTAGTAGCGGTTTAACCATGACCTACGACACCGCTACCGGGAGTGGGACGATTACTGTCGGTACAGAAACTGATACCTTTACTTCGATTGAGAATTTTAACGGGTTTAAGGGAACTGAATATAATGATGTCATTTTTGGCGGTACAGCAAGTGAATATGATTATGGTGGACTCGCAGGTGGAGGTGGTAACGATACTATTTCAGGTAATGCTGGTAGTGACTACATTTATGGGGAGGATGGAAATGATGTCCTCAATGGGGGTGTAGGTAATGATCAGCTTTATGGTGGTAATGGGAATGATCTCCTCAATGGTGATTCAGGAGATGATTACTTTACCGGCGATGAAGGCAATAATGACACGATAAATGGTGGTGCTGGTAGTGATCGCTATCATGCTGACTACAGCTATGGTAGTAGTGGTTTAACCATGACCTACGACACCGCTGGGAGTGGAACGATTACTGTCGGTACGGAAACTGATACCTTTACTTCGATTGAGAGTTTTGATGGGTTTAAGGGAACTGATTATAATGATGTCATTTTTGGCGGTACAGCTAATGAGTACTACCTCTATGGTAGAGAGGGTAATGATACGATTTCAGGTAATGCTGGTAGTGACTACATTTATGGAGAGAATGGTAATGATGTCCTCAATGGTGGAGATGGTTATGATGATCTTTATGGTGGTAATGGGAATGACACCCTACAAGGAACAGATGGCGGTACAGGAGAATCTGATGATTTAGTAGGAGGTTCAGGAAACGATCGCTTTATCCTTGCAGATACGACAAAGACCTTCTACGATGACGGTTTGACAACTACTGAAGGTACTAGCGACTACGCTACAATTGCCGACTTTAGCACCATTGATGACACAATTCAGCTACGGGGTTCAAGTAGTGACTATCTCTTAACAGTTTCTGGTTCCACTACTAAGCTCTACATCAACAAACCAGGAAACGAAGCAGATGAACTGATTGCTTATATCAGTAATCAAACAGCATTAAGTCTAACTGCTAGTTATTTTAGCTATGTTTCTAGTCCTACTCTTCCCAGTATTACCCTTGCGGTTGCTCCTAGTAGTGTTACCGAAGATGGGACAACAAATCTGGTTTATACCTTCACCCGTAGCGGTTCCACCACTAATCCTTTAACAGTTAACTATACAGTTGGGGGGACAGCTACTAATGGAACCGATTACACTTCTATTCCCACCAGTGTCACCTTTGCTGCTAATTCAGCGACCGCGACTTTAACCGTTGACCCCACTGCTGACACAACAGTAGAAAGTGACGAAACTGTTATTTTAACTCTTGCTTCTGGGACTGATTATACAGTAGGTACGACTACCGCAGTTACGGGAACAATTACCAATGATGATACCAGTGTCACTCTTGCGGTTGCTCCCAGTAGTGTTACTGAAGATGGGACAACAAATCTGGTTTATAC
>NZ_JACJQV010000183.1 GCF_014696875.1 Microcystis wesenbergii FACHB-1317
AGGTTTTTCCTCTCACTTTCCCCTAATAATCCTCCTAAATATTGTCTGAAGCCGTTTTTTTGCGCTTCGTTTTTGAAGCAATTGTCAAACCGCCGACACCATCGGTCAAAGCATGGGGGCATCGCGGCTGGGGTTGTCTCTTTCATCGCTGCTCTTTCAACGTAAAGTGCTTATTCTTTAACGATTATACTCGATTTGATCTTTATTGAGCGTTTAAGTCCCATTAACAGTTTTAGCCCCACAGTCCCCAATTTTTCAATGGTGCTGTAACAAAAATTAATATTATACAGAAAACGGGTTTCTCAAAGAAACCCGTTTTCTAAATAGTTTCTCGAAGAAACCCGTTTTCTCTGTTGAGAATGAAGGTTAAGTAGGGAGGCACAATTATTTGTAGGATGGGTTAGCGGTAGCGTAACCCATGCAGGCGTTGGGTTTAATGCTTCAAACCAACCTACGTTCTTCTCATCACTTTCGGGAATGGGTGAACAACGGGAAATAGTCGCGGGTTGGGGATGGTCGGGTAGAGAGCGATCGGCGTTGCTGCGCTGGAGGCGAGTGTGGTAAGGTTGTTATGATATAATTATTAGATGACATCGTACTGTTAGTGGATAAGCTCCTATGGCTTGTAAAGAGAATCACTTAACTGACTGGAAAATCACTAAACGTATTCCGATTAATAAAGATAACTCTAAAAAAATTTCCGATTCTTTTTCTTTTGATAATTATTTTAAAAAAGAATCAATAAAGCTTTTTTTGTTAATAAATAAAATCCTCATTGTCAACTATCGCAATCAAAGTTTTTTTAGGAAGGTTGATGAATGTTTGACAAAAATTGTTGAAAATTTATACGAAAGCAAAGTTTTTTTTGAATCTATTTCTTGGCAATCTGCAAAAACCAATGACAAAATAAACAAAGAAATTAAAGACATAGCTGGCAACATTAAAATTCTTTTTGAAAAAAGAGAATGGCATCAAGTCTATAATGCCATAGATCATGCAATTTTTGCAATTAAAAGTTTTGTTGAACTAAATTCACAAGACGCTACATATATCGACTGCGAAACCATCGATTTTTTAAAAGAAAAAGCTATAAATTTATATCGAGATTTTCGTATTCTCGATAACAATTGGAATTCTTTAAAAATAATTATCGCAAAATATTGCAGTTATTCTGAAAGAGATTTATTTTATCTAGAAGAAGATTTTTTAAACGTTTTTTCAGAAAAATTAGAAACGTTTGGTGACAAGCTAGAAGATTACATTGATTTTTTTGATATTGAAACTCTTCAAGATATTCAAGTAATAATGAGCGATATAATCGATCAGTCTCGTCAAAAAAATATAGCTCTCAGTACGCCGACTGATTCCAAAAACTCTTTTAGAGTTCGGATTCGCAATGCGGCCGGATTTATTGACAGACTAATTGATTTTGCGGTTGAAGAGTCGGAGTCAGAAGATCAAGAGATTCTAGAAGTGATCGCTAATCACAGTAATTTTACTTTTTTGAAAGAGGAAAATACAAAAGAGGAGTATGTTCAAAATTGAATCAAGTGTCCATTTTTTATAAAAAAGGAGATGTAGTATATGCTCCCTTTCCCTATCAGGATAATCCAGAAGAGAGAAAGAAAGGCCTGTTCTAATCCTCGCTCCTGTCTTAGCGGGAAAAGGGTTTATCTGCGCTTACATAACTAGCAATTCTAATAAAAGATCGGGGATGATCGAAATTAAGCGGAGGGATTTTAAAGAAGGACATCTAGATGATGAATACAAAGCTTCTTATGTTAAACCGGACTGCATATCTACACTTGATAGAGAATTATTTAGAAGAAAATGCGGGACTTTGAGAGATGAAGTCGTAGATGAAATTATTCAAACTCTTATTGAATTATTGCAAAAACCGCCTCAATCACCTCCCTCCCCTAAAAGTATAGAACGGCCTCCTAAACCTAAAAAGAAAAATTTTTAAAATAAAATATTCCCTAAATCTGATAATCCATGACGAAAACCACCTTACCACCCCGTGCGTTGGCACTTAAGGCCGCGGTCATCTTTTTCGGATAGGGGAGATTGAGATTATTCATCAACTCCACAAAATCCTGACGATTGCGGCCGGCAAAACGGGGATTCCAGCGCTTTTCCTCACCGATCGAGGAGACCGTTCTGCCCAGATAATCGTGACAGGGGTAAACTAGCGTATCATCGGGGAGGGTGAATAACTTCTCCGTTACCGTCTTGTAGAGGACTTCCGGCGAACCGTTCTGAAAATCGGTACGACCGCAACCGCGAATTAAGAGTGCATCCCCCGTTAATAGGCGTTTTTCATCGATGAGATAGGCTATATGACTATCGGTGTGGCCCGGAGTAGCGATCGCTTTTAGCTGCTGACCTGCCACGGTCCAGATGTCGCCATCGCGCACATAACCATCGATATCGCTCACTTCGGCGTTTTCGGGAACGAGGATCGAACAGTTGGTTAACTCCCGTAAGCGGTGCGCTCCGGTGATATGGTCGGCGTGGACATGGGTTTCCATCGTGTAGCCTAGAGTTAACCCCAACTGCCAAAGAATCTGCCGATCGCGATCGACCTGTTCGAGGACCGGATCGATTAAAATCGCCTCCCCCGTACCCGAATCAGCGATCAGATAGGTGTAGGTACTCGATTCCCTATCGAAAAGCTGGCGGAAAATCGGCGCTGCCGGCCCGAATGCGATCGAGTAGGCCGCGGGGAGAGAAATTCTCTCTTTCAGCGATCGCAACAAATCCCGGGCCAGTTCGGCCGCCTGTAAACGCAGTTCGGGAATGGCGGTGGTTTCCCAGAGATCGCCTTTGCGGGGATTTCCCAAGGTGTACAGCGTGTCCGATGCCGTACCGTCCTGCCTGAGAATTGCCCCATTGTCGGCGGTTTCGATGCCACAACCTAGGGGATGGGGACGGATTAACCCCCGTTGGCGAAGATGAACGACGAGGGGATCGGTTATGGTCCGGTAATCGTTACTCGCGCCGGTACAGTTAATAATTCGATCGACCGGTAGGTTTAAGAGGTTTCCCGTTCCCCGTTGACGGATAGTAACCTCTACACAGCCGTTTTTATCCTCGGCAGTTTCAATTCTTCCCCCATGATAGGTTAATTGTCCCGATTCTACAGCCTCATCGAGGATACTGGCGATCTCGTCGGCGAGGCGATGGCGAAGAACCTCCCAATAGGCTTTCAGGTGGCGTAGAAATCTGGCGCGTTCCCCTATCGGCAGACAATGCCATAGACCTTGAGATATCGGGCGTAAGGCGTTTAAAACGGCCCGCCAGTCGTGACCTCGACTCTCGGCGGTTTTTACCTCCGCGCGAATTCGCCGCAGGAGTCCCCGCGCGGTCTGGGGTGCCGTTTCGAGGGTGAGGAACGGGGGATAGGGATCGGTGGGTCGGTGCGATCGGGGGATCAGGCCATGACGGGAAACCGCGTGGATTTTGCCCGTGAATCCCCTTTGTGCCAGGGAAACCACCATATCCACCATCGTTAACCCCGTACCGACGAGCAGCACCGTCCCGTCAGGTTTTAGATCGGCGAGTGTGTCCGTCTGCCAAGCGTCGCGGAGATAGGGGGAATTGAGAGACGCGAGGGGTTGGGGAACCGTTGCGGGAAAATTGCCCAGCGCCAGAACTACTTTAGCGGCGCTGATTTTCTTGCCTCCTTTGAGGGTAATCGTTGCCTTTTCCCCGTCGAGTACCAGATCGATCGCCGCATCGGTAAATGTCTCCAGACGGTGATCGGCAATGGCGTTGTCCCGCGCTTCTTCTAGGATCGATCGGATGTATTTGCCGTACACTAGACGCGGTACGAAGCTGGCCGGATCGATCGATCGATAGCCGTTATCCGCTAACCAGTGGAGGAAATGTTCGGGATCGTCCTCGAAGGCGCTCATTTTGCCTGCGGGAATATTGAGCAGGTGGCCGCTGTCTCGCGTTCCGTAGGCGATCCCCGTACCGAGGGGTTTTCGGCGCTCGATCAGGGCGATCGATAATGGAGTCCCCGTGTCGCGTAACAGGTTCGCCGTCACCAGGGAGCCACTAAATCCTCCCCCGATAATGGCGATGTCGAAAGTTGCAGAAAATTGATTCCGGTCAATGTAGCTCATAGATAAGGGGTATGGTAAGGGTGTCCTTGGGGAGATAAGATGCGTTTAGTTGAGCATTTAGGTTATCAATAGGCGATGCCCATTTGTTGAAAAATAGTATTAACTCGCCGGTTTTTGCAGGAAGCTTCGGCCGCTATCTGTTGTTTTTTAATTCTCATAACAAATCCTTTTATAACTTTTCAAGAGAACGTAGGTTGGGTTGAAGCATGAAACCCAACGCCTGCATGGGTTACGCTACCGCTAACCCATCCTACAAATAATTTTGCCTCCCTACTTAAAAGACGATTTTTAGGCATTCTTGGTTAATAGGTTAAAAATAAACGATAGGATCGGCTGTCAACTAATATATAAATCCCTAGAAAAATATAGATAAAAGGACTAATTTTATGTCCGTAGTTTGTAACCACTTTAGCTATCCTGGGATGGGTAATCAAAAAATAGGCTAGGAGGCACCAAATCCCCATCATGAGATAAAAAATTATCATGATAATTAAGACGTGCATCGGGGAATTATTGGCAAAAAGAGAGGTATAGATACCAATATTATCACCGCCGTTAGCCACGGTCACGGCAGCGATGTAATAGGTTTGGGAGGGAAAACGAGGAACAAAGGAGCGATTTTTAGAATAATTAACATCTTCTCTTACTTCTTGAATGTAATCCTCATTTTCCCTTGACAAAAGTTGTTTAATGCCGATAATTAGAGGGATAAATCCTAATAGACCAATCCATTCTTTAGAAACCAGTAACCCAAATAGTAAACCGAGGGAACTAGCTAGGAGAATCAGGGTAAAACCGAGGTATTGACCAACAATCAGGTGTCGAGGTCGAAAATTAGCATTAAGTCGCGAGAAAAACAACATTAGCACCATCAGATCATCAAGATTTGTGGCCACAAAACTCGTCACGCTAGTAATTAAAAGGGCTACTAACCAATTCATAGATTGAAAAAAGAGATAATCCTTCCCATTTTAAATCTCGTAGTGCCAGATTTCCTCCTCTCGTAAAAGAAGACGATGGACGGGAAGACGTTCCACGGCCCCCTGTTGTTCAAGACTATTAAGTGCGCGGGTAATTGTGACTCTAGTAGTTCCTAATAAGTCAGCGATATCCTGATGAGTTAGACGCACATCAATTAATTGTCCAGTACCGGTTTGTTTACCAAATTGATTGCCTAACCATGACAGTAATTTCAAGACCATAACATCAGTACGTTTGTAGCTACGAATAATACTTAGCTCTTGTGCTTGCTGAAGATGAGACAGCAGAATTTCTGCCATTTGATAACTCTCAACTGTGGAAAAGGAAACTGCTTGTACAGGAGTGATGCACTCAACTTGATAGGGATTGACTCTCTCTAGGGTTTTACCGACAAAACTGCCAGGTCCCCACAATCCCAAGACGATCAGGGTTCCATCTTCTAACCAGGTGGAGGTTTTCACGACTCCACTCTCTATTTTCCAGAAATTAGGGTTTCTGAGGGGCAAAATCGCCCGATTATCAAAGTGCCAGCGATGGGGGGTTGGTGGTTGATAGGTAAGCGTCATGATTGGTAAGTAGTCGTGCAAAATTAATTTCCTAGTGGAGACAGGAGACAGGAGACAGGAGACAGGAGACAGCTATGAGGGATCGGATTTGATAATTTTGGGGTAAAAACGATAATTACCCCAAAAAAGACCGATTTTATGCCCTTACAAGCCCTATTTACGGGGTGTTAGTCTTCTCCAGTTCCGTTGTGGCCGAGGAGATCAGTTCTTGCCAAGCTCGATCGCTTTCCTGTAGAGTCTGTTTAACCGCGTCGATGGTCTTTTCCACGCGAGTTTTCAGGAAAGGGGAAGCATTGTCTTTGAGTCGTTCGGTGTCGTCGGCTAAGATATCGATCGTCTCGGAGGTATTAACGAGGCTATTTTCTAGGGTAATAAGGTTGTTTTGCAGGGTTTCACTGAGTTTAGCCCCAGATTTGGTCAATTTTTTCGTAAATTTACTCACTTTTTCCCCTAGATCGTCAATATTATCCGCTAAGTCCTCTAGGTTGTCCTGTTGAGCTTCGATAATCTTCTTGTCGAGAGAAGGAGCGGCTAGTTGAGCCTTTAGGTCATCGATAGCCGATTTTGTCGCTTGGATGGCTTTTTCATAGGCAATTTGGGCATCTTCCAGAATTTTTGGGCTAGAAACCTCATTTTTTTTCTTAACTGGTTCCACCACGGTGCCACCCGTTGCCGTGGCACGGTCGATGACGGCCAACTGTTCGGGGAGTAGCGGCAAGGCGATCGCATTTCCTCTTCCCCCTAGGAGCAAAGTGACAGTTAAGAGGAAAATCAGCAGCTGGAAAACTTGATTTTTGAGGCTTTGAAAGCTCTTATTTCGGTTGATCATAGTTGAATTTTCTCCTGTTCAGAAAAGTGGTTACTCTGTCTAGATATTATCACATAAAATTTTTGTTTTGTATTTGTTTATAATAAATTTTATGAAAAATTTATTATATTTTTTGCTTAATAAATTGTAGATAAAAATATAAACTTTTTGAGCCAAAAGCCATTACAGAAAAGCTTTTGCTCTTTTAATAAAAAAATTAATTTTTATCGCTTTTTTTATTAATGAGATGCTGAACTATCCGATGAGTCTATTTTTTGATTAATCGGGGATATTTTCTGACGACCTTTAATATATTTGGCTAAAGGTTGTTTTTTCTTTAGTCGTTTAATGCCACTGAGGGTGGAGAGAGTGAAAAAAGTTCCCACCAGAACCATCTGCCATAAACCGCAACCAGAAGCGGCGCCTAATCCTGCCGCTAACCAGATAGTCGCCGCCGAAGTCAAACCTTTCACTTGTACCTTATTTAGTTCCCGATGGGATTGTTGTAGGATGATTCCCGCCCCTAAAAAACCGACACCAGAAGCGACCCCTTGAATAGTGCGACTGAGAGCATTAGAAGACGCATAACCCACATCTCCTTCCGCTTGTAGGGGAATCATCACGAACATGGCAGCCCCGAGACTAACGATGATAAAAGTTCTCAATCCAGCCGGACGACCGCCTCGCTGTCGGTTATAACCAATCAGACAGCCGACGGCCATAGCCATACTGAGCCGAAAAATAATCGTTTGCCAATCTTCCGAGTCAAAAAACATTGCTTAACCCATCAAATGAGATAAAAACTTCGCCTAACCAATCAAAGCCTTTTCCAGATCCCGCTTTAAATCGTTTCTATTCTCGATCCCGATCGATAATCGTAGTAAAGCTGGTGTTATAGGTGGAAGTGAGATCAATGGGAACCGTTACCGCCCCATGAATCGCCCTCGTTGCAAATTCCATCAATTTATTGTCCTATTAGTCGATATCTTCGAGGTCTTTAAACAGGGCCGTGCTGAGGTAACGTTCCCCGAAACTAGGCTGAATCATGACGATTAATTTATCTTCGTTTTCGGGTCTTTTGCCCACCTGAATCGCCGCCCATAAAGCCGCCCCGGCCGAGATGCCCGATAGTAGTCCCTCCTGACGAGCTAACCGTCGCGCGTAGGCGAAAGCCTCTGTATCATCGACGATAATCACCTCATCGATTAATTCCGGTCGGAAAATGGCCGGAATAAAACCGGCCCCGATGCCTTGGATTTTGTGCGGCCCCGGTTGTCCCCCCGATAAGACGGGACTATTAGAGGGTTCAACTGCGATCGCTTGAAATTGGGGACGACGGGGTTTAATGGTTTCGGCAATACCGGTAATGGTTCCCCCGGTTCCCACGCCACCGATAACGATATCTACCAGACCGTCGGTATCGGCCCAGATTTCTTCGGCGGTGGTTTCTCGGTGAATTTTCGGGTTGGCCGGGTTGCGGAACTGTTGCAAACTATAGGCGTTGGGGGTATTTTCGACTATTTCCTCGGCCCGGGCGATCGCTCCTTTCATGCCTTGGCTACCTGGGGTTAACTCTAATTGCGCCCCGTAAGCTTTTAACATTGCCCGTCGTTCTAAACTCATGGTTTCGGGCATAGTCAGGACTAAGCGATAGCCTTTGGCAGCGGCTACCATGGCCAGGGCGATGCCGGTATTGCCGGAAGTGGGTTCCACCAGAATTGTTTTATCGGGGTGAATTAGTCCGGCGGCTTCCGCGTCCTCCACCATACTGACACCAATGCGATCTTTAACCGAGGCGGCGGGGTTCATACTTTCCAGTTTGACGACGATGCGGGCTTTTACTCCCTCTGCTACTGGGATTCGATTCAGTTGGACTAGGGGTGTCCGTCCTACCAATTGGGTGATGTCTCTTGCGATCGGCATAATCCCACTTGCTTTATACTTGTTGGCTATTTTTAATTATATCTGTATTTAAATTGTTTTACAATACTTTTTAGATTGGAGTACAGTGCGTCGGCGGGGATAATCCCTGTCGATTTTTTGTGCCTTGCCACTTTTTTTGTATATCGAAGCACAATCGGTAAAATTGTCTTGGGAAATTTGTCTTATTTTAGTTAATTATTATTAGTATATAAAAGCACATTTGTTTAAACAACTTAAACAAATTATTAGAGAGATGAAAAGAGTGATACTTTTTCTTGGTATCGGGTTACACATTTAAGAAAGTTTTCTGAGATTTATGCAAAAAAATATTTTTTTTGCTGTTTTTTTAGGAAACAATTTTTAATAAATAAAAGTGGGAAAATGGTTTATAAAATAATTCATGGCAAAAACGAAGTGTATATGGAAGCGGATATTAACGCTAAATTCAATTAACAAGAATTGTTCCTCGATATACAAAAAAATCTGGCCAAGGGAGAGTAAAACTTCTTTCTGGGACGATAGTATAGTCCCAAGAGAAAAACTCCTAGATACTTTATCGGAAAAATAAAGAAAAGCCAGAAAAATCAACCTCGATATTTTGCCGAAACCAATCATCATTATAGGAGATGAAAACTATGGTGTTAGATGCCTTTGCCAAAGTCGTTTCCCAGGCCGATACCCGGGGGGAATACCTGAGCGAGAATCAAGTCAATGCCCTAATTGCCTTCGTCAAAGATGGTAATAAACGCGTCGATGTGGTCAATCGTCTTTCCAGTAATTCTTCTGCGATCGTTACCGATGCTGCGCGTAGTTTGTTTTCAGAACAGCCCGTTTTAGTTGCCCCCGGTGGCAACGCCTATACAAACCGTCGTGCCGCCGCCTGCTTGCGGGATTTGGAAATTATCCTGCGCTACGTTACCTATGCCACCTTCACCGGCGATGCCAGCATCCTCGATGATCGCGCCTTGAACGGTCTCCGGGAAACCTACGTCGCCCTGGGAGTTCCGGGTGCTTCTGTTGCAGCTGGAATTCTCAAGCTCAAAGACGCTTCCCTTGCCCTAGCGGCCGATCCCAACGGGATCACTCGCGGGGATTGCAGTTCTTTACTAGCAGAAGTCGCTTCTTACTTCGATCGAGCGGCGGCGGCAGTTTCCTGATGCTGTGACTTTCTTCTCTCAATCCGATTAAACTTTTGTAGGAGCAATTCCATCCATGACCAAGACACCTTTAACCGAAGCGGTAGCTACTGCCGATTCCCAAGGCCGTTTTCTCAGCAGTGCAGAATTACAAGTGGCCTTCGGTCGTTTCCGTCAGGCCGCCATCACCCTAGAAGCGGTAAAAATCCTCGCCCAAAAAGCCCCCAGTTTAGCCCAAGAAGCAGCCAACGCTGTCTATCAAAAATTTCCCTACACCACCCAACTCCAGGGGCCGAACTATGCCTACGATGAGCGGGGGAAATCCAAGTGCGTTCGCGATATCGGCTACTATATCCGGATTATCACCTATGCCCTCGTGGTAGGGGGTACAGGCCCGATCGATGAATATCTGGTCGCCGGTTTGAGTGAAATTAATAGTGCTTTTGAACTATCTCCTAGCTGGTATATCGAAGCCTTAAAATACATCAAAACCAATCACGGATTAACTGGGGATGCTGCTGTAGAAGCTAATTCCTACATCGATTATGTGATCAACGCCCTTAGCTAATTTACTTCAACTTTACGTCAACATAAGCTCAAATCTCCTAAATTCACCTCGGGATGAGCGCCGAGGTTTTTTTGCGTCCGTCTAATCCTAAATTCAGAAAACGGGTTTCTCCGAGAAACCCGTTTTCTGCCTAACTTAGCCATCCTCGGGAACCTACCCCAACAAAAAAACCATCTTGGGCAAGATGGTTACACACAACGAGTATAGACCGACAAACTTGACTTCAGACCGCTTTTTCTGGCCCAGTAGCGACGGGCAGATCTGTGGTACTGTACTCTGTCCAAGAACCCTCATAAATTCGCACCTTGGGATAACCGAGCAGATGTTTGAGGACAACATACTGTAAAGTCGCTTCCCGTCCCGTACTGCAACTGACAATAATATTATCCGAGGGCTTGATGTTGCGTTGGGCAAGAATATTCCTGATTTCGTCTAAAGATTGCAATTTATGGGGATTTTTCAGGGATTCATCGGGATTATTCGCTTCCGTAAAGGTCGGCCAGGGGATATTTTTCGCCCCCGGAATATGACCATTTCTCAGCCAGATATCCTGTTTTCCCTGAAAAAGTTCTTCCGGTCTAGGATCGATAAAAACCACATCGGGTTTGCCGATCAATTTCTCTACTTCTGCCAAAGTCACCCGAATCGAGGGATTATCACGGACAGTAAAGCTCCCTGGTTGATATTTGGGGAATTCTTTCGTTACCTTTTGTTCAGAACCCTTATAACCCTTAAAACCACCATCTAAGACGGCCACATCTCGGAAACCCGATCGCTCTAGTAAATAAGCGACCATGGTTGCCCCCAAGACATCGCGACCATCAGAATAGACTACCACTCGATCGCCATTAGTGATTCCCGCAGCGGCAAAGAGACTGCCAATTTTATCCTCTTGCCAATATTGAACCGGCAAAAATCCGTTTGGACCACGAAAATTATTGTCGGCTATATTTACCGCTTTCGGTAAATGACCGGTGATATATTCCAAAGGATTAATCCGCACATCGAGAATTTTTAACTTCGGATCGTTGAGATTTTTTGCCACCCAAACCGGCGATACAAAGTCTATCTTAGTCTCAGATTTAGACGTGGCCATCAGGGGCGATGACGGTGCTAAGGTAAAGGTTAAAATGCAGAGGAGAACTAAAGTTAAAAAAGCAAGGGGACGGCTTTGAAACCGTCCCAGGGATAGACCCTTCCCTTGACGCAGTTTTGGTTTCATGATTCAGTGTCAGCGAGGAATATCAAACGATAATTACTATAGGGCTTTGATTAGCTTTCTCCAAAAATTTAGGTATAACGTGATATTTTTTTGGCAGCAAGTCGGTCAACTAATTATTAATTTACTCTTGGGTGTCGATCGCCTTGGGTGTCTCTAATAACTGTCGCCACCAGAGATGAACTAGGAGGGACCAAGCGATCGCTAAAAGCCAAGCGGCAAGGATATCACTAGGAAAGTGAACACCTAAATAAAGACGAGTCCAAGCAATAACCAAAACTAAGGGAATCCCCAGTAAAACTACCCCTAAAAACCAGCGCGTTCTCCAAGATAGGATCAGTAAAGAAACCACTAACAGGGAACTAAATAAAGCATGACCGCTAGGGAAGGAAAAATCATAAGGTAAGGGATAAAATAACTGCCAAAATTGCGGGCGATTCCGATGAAAAAGAATCTTAAGATTATAACTAATTGCCCAACCTCCCGCCATGGTTACAAGGAGATAAGCGAACCCATACCAGTATTTTTTTAGGGCAAAAATCAGCAGTGAAATTGTTAGTATTGGGGCTACTCCCCAATAAGTACCTAATCCCGTTAGTTTTATGGCCAAAAAGTTTAGGTTTGAATTAGCGGTTTGATGAATAGATAGCATCAGGGATTTTTCCCAAGCAAATCCTTCGGGCTGCTGGCGAATAGCGATCGCTAAATCCGTAAAAGTTAGCGATGTTAACAAGATAACCAAGAAAATTAAGCTATTGTTTAAGTAAGTTTTGGGAATCACGGGGAAAAAGTGGCGACAAGGATAACGGGGGCATTCATCCGACATTTTAGGGAAAGAATCAGTAGGATTAGAGAAATCTCCAGTCAAAATTCCTAGGTTTCGTTAATATACAATTTTCGCTGCTCCAGTGCCAATTGCCGGAATTCCCCTGCCGCAAATTTGCCCTGGCAAGGACGTCGCTCTTGATCGGACTCGACCAAATAGATATAATCACAATCAACCCCTTCTAAATTGGTATTTTCGGCGATTTTCCAAGCTTCGATACAAGCGCCCGTCAGGGTGGCTCCCTGTAAATTGGCTCTCATCACGTTAGTATGGGCTAAATTCGCCCCTTCTAGATTAGCCTGGGCTAAATTTGCCTCGCTGAAATTTGCTCTGGTGAGGTTGGCATTTTTGAGGTTAACCCCGTCAAGATTTAGTCCGCGAAAATTATAGCCAATATAAGTTTTATTTTCCCCTTGACCGGTAACGAGAAGATTTCGGGTAGCAGTATCGGCCAGAATTGTCTTTTCCCAGCGCGCTCGCTCGATGCCCGATACCAGATAAAATCGAGTTCTAGTGAAATCTTTTGCCCTTAAATCAGTGGCTTTTAACTGCGCTGCCGTGAAATCAGCTTCTTTGAGATTTGCCCCCCCAAAATTTGTGCCTTTACTGGCTAAAAAAGCAATGGCCAGGGATTTCGTGATCGTTTCTCTCGATTCTTCTAGGGATAACCAGGCCAGATAAGCGGTGAAACAAGTTCCAAAAATACCAACAATTAAAGCTATAGGCAAAGTTAAATTTACTACAGCTACTGCTGCTAATGCTGCTTGAAAAACTAAGATAATTCCTGTCAATAAACTTAAGCTTAAGCTGATTAAAATTGCTAGGATAAAACTGATTGTTTGACCAGAAATTAAGGATAATACTAAGGGCAACCCCCCAACTCGCTGACGATAAAATCTTCCGTAAATTAGTGATAAAATCGTGATGATCAGGGCAGCAATGATTTTAAATCTGGTTACATCTGTCACCAGCATTAAAGCTAGATAATAACCCACTAATCCCCAGAAAAAACCGCAGATAGCCGCTATTAACCAAGAAATTAAGATTAATTGTAGATGGCCGCGTTTTTGTAATCCTGCTTTGGCCTCTGTAAATTTAGTTCCCTCTAAAATAGCCCCTTGAAAATTAGTGCCACGGATATCCGCTTCACTAAAATTAGCCCCCGATAAATCCTTTCTGCGAAAACACTGTCCTTTTAAGTTTACTCCTGTAAAATTGCGTTTGCCCTTGGCATATAAATCTAGTATCTCACTTGCTCTCATAGAAATTACGGAGATGTGTTTTGGGGTTGAGTGATTAATGTAATTCATAATCCATAGACAATTATTAATTATATTTTTTTATATTTTCTTAATTAAGCTATTTTAAATCAGCTGCCCGCGTATTTAAGTGGGTGGGTGGAATTAAATATAAGATGAACGTAGGTTGGGTTGAAGCATGAAACCCAACGCCCGCATGGGTTACGCTACCGCTAACCCATCCTACAAATAATTGTGCCTCCCTACTTAAATTGCTGGTGGAGATGAGGCAAAGGGGGGGTGAGGGCTACGAATAAAGAAAAATGGGATAAGATCATCAAAAAACTGGAAAATTGTCACCTTTATAGAGAATATGACTAGACAAACCGCTAATCTCGGACAAACAGGAATTGCCGTCAGTGCCTTGGGCATCGGGACTTGGGCATGGGGAGATAAAATATTCTGGAACTATGGCAAGGAATACGGAGCTAATCAGGTAGAAGCGGCCTTTAAAGCGGCAGTAGAGGCAGGAATCACCTTTTTTGACACTGCCGAAGTCTATGGCCTGGGGGAATCGGAACGACTCTTAGGAAAATTTACCCAAGAGACAGATATTCCCATCGATATTGCCAGCAAGTTTGCCCCCGTACCGTGGCGTTTTGGGGCGAATGCGGTGCATAATGCCATTACCGACAGCTTAAACCGTCTAAAAACCGATAAAATGGCTCTTTATCAAGTACATTGGCCCTTCACCTTCCTGATTAGCCAAGAAACCCTGATCAATGCCCTAGGGGAAGAAGTAAAACGCGGCCGCATTGGTTCCGTGGGCGTAAGTAATTATTCCGCCGAGCAAATGCGTCAAGCAAGCCAGATTTTGGCGAAAAAAGAGGTTCCCTTAGCGGTCAATCAGGTGCAGTATTCGCTTTTGTATCGCAAAATAGAAACTAAGGCAATTTTAGCCACGGCCAAGGAATTGGGTGTCACCATCCTCGCCTACAGCCCCCTCGCTCAAGGACTACTGACGGGTAAATATAGCCCAGAAAGCCATAATTTGCCCGATGGAGCCAGGAAAAATGACTCGCGGTTCAAAAAAGAAGGTTTGGAGAAAATAGCCCCAATTTTAAGGGTAATGCAAGAATTGGGCGCAAAATACCAAAAAACCCCCGCACAAGTCGCCCTCAATTGGTTAATCGCCCAAGGAGATGTGATTCCCATTCCGGGGGCCAAAACTGCCGACCAAGCGATCGAAAATGCCGGGGCCCTAGGATGGAGTTTAGAAGCGCAAGAGGTGACGCAATTAGAACAGATGAGCCGGCCTTGGCTGTAAAAACCAACAGTTTTGATTTTTGATCACCATTCCGGAAAAAGTCTCTAACTTCTTGGGGATCAAGATCAAAACAAGCTACAATCTTTGCATACTCCTGTACTACTTAAGAAAACTGGGGAGAAAATTAATGGCGACAATGACAAATAATTCCGATCGAGATAAGGCCTTAGGTTTAGTCTTAAATCAAATCGAGCGCAACTTTGGCAAGGGTTCAATCATGCGTTTAGGAGATGCCACCCGCATGCGGGTGGAAACCGTGCCTAGTGGTGCTTTAACCCTAGATATGGCTTTGGGTGGTGGTTTACCGAAGGGCCGCATCGTCGAAATTTACGGGCCGGAAAGTTCCGGCAAAACCACTTTAGCCCTCCATGCGATCGCAGAAGTGCAGAAAGCTGGGGGAGTGGCGGCCTTTGTCGATGCGGAACACGCTTTAGATCCCACCTATTCGGAAGATTTAGGGGTAGATATCAATAATTTACTGGTGGCACAACCGGATACGGGGGAGGCAGCCTTAGAAATAGTTGACCAGTTAGTGCGTTCTTCAGCCGTGGATATCGTTGTCATCGACTCGGTGGCCGCTTTAGTGCCGCGGGCGGAAATTGAAGGGGAAATGGGGGATAATCAGGTGGGTTTACAGGCCCGTTTGATGAGTAAAGCCCTGCGAAAAATTGCCGGTAATATTGGTAAATCCGGTTGTGTGGTCATTTTCCTCAACCAACTGCGGCAAAAAATCGGTGTCACCTACGGCAATCCTGAAGTCACCACCGGAGGAACGGCCTTAAAATTCTATGCCTCGGTGCGTTTAGATATCCGTCGCATTCAAACTTTGAAAAAAGGCACGGAAGGAGAATACGGAATTCGGGCTAAAGTTAAGGTGGCTAAAAATAAAGTCGCGCCTCCTTTCCGGATTGCTGAATTTGATATTATCTTCGGTAAGGGCATTTCCCAAGTGGGTTGTATGCTGGATATCGCCGAACAAACTAATGTGGTTACTCGTAAAGGGGCATGGTATAGCTATAATGGCGAAAATATCGCCCAGGGTCGCGATAATGCCGTTAAATATCTCGAAGAAAAGCCAGAAGTAGCGGCGGAAATTGAGAAGTTATTGCGGGATAAATTAGATATGGGTTCGGTTCCTTTCCCCACGGAACCAGCTGATGAGGACGAGGGGGACGATGAGGAACCAGAAATCTAAAAGAAGACGGTTTTAAGTCTTGGTTATCCCCCTATTTCGGGGGATTTTTTTGTTTCAGAATCGATAGATTTCGCCGCTTCTAACCATGATTGTAAACCTTTTTTGGTCGGTGTTCCTTTAGGGGTAAAAGTCCATAAATCTCGTTTATGTTGCGGTCCGTAGCTGATATGAATCGGGCGATTAATTCCGTAAAAATAGAGAGAGTCAAAGGGTAATTTTTGGTTTAAAATCCAATCTATCAGGCGATCGCTAGTTAAGTCGATAATCCGAAAATCACAGGCTGCCCCCAATCGCTGACAATAATATTGACTTTTTTGATTAATTTCGTGGCCGCAATGTTGATCGCGACTGGGATCGATTCTCCCGTTTTTTAAGCCGGTGATTGGGTCTTTTTTTTGGAGAAGTTTTCTGAGATCATTGGAACAAAATCCGTAGGTTAATTGGAATTTTTCTCGACCAAAATTATCAATAATTGGATCGATAATAAAGTGAGTAAGATTCTGCCAAGCGGTTATGGTTTCAGGATTTTTTGGATAGGGATCGATTTGGGCTGCATACTTTTGATAGGTTTGGGAACAGGTAGATAATTCCCCTAGGGTTAAATATTTACCAATTAACATAATCAGTTATAGCGTTTTTCAGTCTGCTGAGGTACAAAAGTTATGGGTTTTAGGCAAAAGGCAAGAGGCAAAAGGCAAAAGGGAAGAAAAATAGGTGTACCTCACTAGCTTAGGAAACGCTATATTAGTTATTAGATGGTATTTTTCAGTTTATTAAACATCTCTAAAAATTATAAACCAATTATAACAAATCCTGTTTAAAAAGTATAGGGGAGTAGAAAACGGGTTTCTCGAATAAACCCGTTTTCTACTCATGCAAAACCGAGAATAAATAATCGGTTTTTAATAACTGGATTTAGTATAATACCTTTTTCTCTATTCGTGGCAGACATCTTATTACTGATTACTGTAACAGGTTTTGATAAGCTTTGAGGGTGGCAGTTTTGACGCTTTCGGGGACGAGGGGAAAGGTAGTTAATATATGTTGAAATTCTGTTAGGGTTAATTCATACAAGTGGGCAACTATTGCATCTAATTTCGCTCTAATTGCCATTCTTTCTCCTTCTTCTGTTACTCCATTTTTATGGGAACCTATCCCCACTTCTTTCGCTAATTGATCAAATTCTTCTGTGGTACAAATCAATTTTGCCGCATTTTCTACTATTTCCTGAAAGTATTTATCTCCCTCTTTTAGTCGGGGGATAGGTAGCTGGTAGATGTAGAACATATTAATATTAGCAGATACTTTTTGTCTAGCACAAAAATCAATAATTAGTGAATTTAAAATTGCTTCTAAAAATATTAATTCGGTGTTAGAAATCGAAATGTCTGAAGATACTAAAATAGAATTGCCACAGAAAACATTTTTAGGAATTGTCCCTACTATTAATGTTCTAATATCAGTATTTCTAGCAATTGACCGAAATCCTAAACGATAGGTTTGATAGTCTAAGATTTGACCTTTATCGACTTCACCGCGTTTTAATAAAGCTTGTCTTGCTTCTTTTTCATCTAACCAGTATTTCGGTAAAGCATACCGATGGGTGAATTGATGAATCATTTTTCCTTCGTAGAGGGGTAGTCTTCCTTCTGCGGGTTCAGTTTTAAATAAATAACTATCATTAGTCATATCAAATTCGCGAGTTAACTTGAGATTCCATGTATCGGGAAGGGTTTCTCCTAGCAGGGGAAAACGAGACATTTTTTCAGCGATATGAATATCTATATCTTGTTTAAATTCCATCACCGAGAGGGAATCGGGGGATAGTTTGCGGATTAAATCGACGCTAATTACTAAACTATCTTTATGGGGAAACCGTTGTAATTCCTCAACATCGTGACGCATAAACTCCACAGGAAAAGAAAAAGTTTGTTTATTTTTCTCAAAAGTTAGAATGACAAACTTAAAGCGACTATCTACACCTTCAAAAATTGTTTTACGATTTTCAAAACAAAATAATCCTGTCACATTTGTCTGAGAAAATAACATTTCCCGCAGTTGTTTGGTTCCTAAATCGGTATAAATTCCACTGGGAACAACTATTCCACATTCTCCCTGGGGATGGAGGAGATTAAAACATTGTTCTGTAAATAAACAATAAAGATTAATTTTCCTTGAAGCACTTTTGCCGTTAATTACAGAATTTTGATTTCGATATTGTTCGGACTTTTTAAAATAAGCACTAACATGGGGATAACCACTACAATATTCTAACCAAGCTTTTTGGATTTCTGGATTCTCTAAAAGTTTATCTCGCTGTTTGTTCCATGATTTTATATCAAGTTTGTTTTTCTGAATTAAACTATCATACTGCTGAAAAAATTCCTTTTCATCGGTTTGAAAGACTTCCCAAGGGGGATTGGTGATAATCACATCAAAACCACCTTTTTCTGTAATCAGTTTATCGAAGTGATAACCCCAGTGGAAGGGTTTCAGGGATTGCATATCAGAAAGAGTTAATAAACGTTTCTTTGCTTTTCCCGTTAATTGTGCGGATTCGTACTTGATTGACAACTTACCGCTAAACTCATCTAAGAGAATTTGGTTTAATTTCTGCACCGATTCGCGGTTGACATCCTCGATGTGATTGCGTAACATCTGGAGACGGTTTTCTTGGGGGGTTCCCTCTACTTCTCCCAACCGAAAAGCGTGTTCTTTGTATAATTCAATACTGCGATTTTTTTCTGCGAGAATTGCCTGATAATTTTGCGCGGTGAGGGTTTGCATGAGATTAAAACTTTTTCCGTCCACGCGAATTAACCCGATGAGGGAATTTCCCGACATGATATTAAAATCAATATTCGGTAAGGGTTCCAATTCTGTCACCGATTGTGCGGCAGCAACTAAAGCGAGAAATAAACGCAGTTTCGCAATTTCCGTCGCTTCCTCCATGATATCGACACCATAGAGGTTATCGGAAATAATTCTTTTTTTGATGTAATATCCGAGGGAGGGATGGGATTTTCTTACCTCTGTTAACCACTGTTTTAATTTACTGTCTCCCCGTAGTTCAATTGTCCCAATCACCGCGCTATAAATTCCGATTAATGTCTTCATCGCAGCCACTAAAAAAGCACCGGAACCACAGGCAGGGTCTAAAATAGAAAGCTGGGGAAGAATATCTTCAATCAGAAGCTGACAGAGGGGAGAATCGAGATTAATTAGTAGTTCAGAAATACTGGCAAATTGTTTGCGGGGATAATGTTGATTACTTCTCTCGACAATCCATTTATTAATCGTCCTATCACAGAGATATTCGTTGACACTCCCCGCTCTAAAGAGACGGGGATTCTTGGTTCACAGAGATTACTTGCTTAGACAGAATTGCTTCTGAAAAAGTAGAGGTATTCTCTCCCCAAGCGTTTATTGGAT
>NZ_JACJQV010000184.1 GCF_014696875.1 Microcystis wesenbergii FACHB-1317
TAACTGATAACTGATAACTGATAACTGATAACTGATAACTGATAACTGATAACTGATAACTGATAACTGATAACTGATAACTGATAACTGATAACTGATAACTGATAACTGATTCAGTAAACCCTACTTAAAAGACATTTTTGATTGCCTCGGCGAGTTTTTGACTAATTAAATCGTTACCGTCTCCACTGAGATGAATATTATCGCGATAGAGGGAATCAGGATGGGGATGTGCCTGAAAAATGGGCAGAAAATCTAGATAAAAAATCTGCTGGTTGCTGGTGAAATCTGCTAGTCTTTGACGGGCTTTTAATTCATAATCTCGCCCCTGTTTTTGAGCTTCGCGAATGAGGGGGGTAATAGCGATAATTAAACGGGATTGATTAGCCTGAGCAAGGGCTTGAATTTGGGCAAGAGCGGTTAAATTATTGCCTACTCGATCGCCCCCTTCTTGCACCGGTGGTAGGGGAGGATAACGCTTAAAATATCGATCGTATAATTCGATTAAAGCTAAAGCTGGCCGGCGATCGGGATAATTAATTTCTCGTCCCACCACCGCCGAACTAGGAGCTAAAGCGAACAGATCATCGGTGTTCATTAATAACACAATCACCTGAGATTCAAAGGAGCCGAAACGTCGCAGATAGGCCAATTGATTGCGCGGTCCCCACGAATTAGCCGAAGCATTGAGAACTTGCACCGAACCTCTCAGATTTTGGCCTAAATTTTTGGTGATTAAAGCAGCAATGGTCTCTTTTTGATCTGTCCACCAGGAGCCATTAGCGATCGAATCACCGATTAACATGATTCTCGTCGTCTCTGGAGGCCGTTGGGGTGTAATCGGATCGCTGCGCATCGAATACTGATTAACGGCGATAAAATTGGAAAACCGGCGCGTTTGTTGATTAGGAGCCAAAAGATAGCCAATTTCGGCATCAGCTTTGTAAATAAGCGGATTACCGAACCCGAAGACAATTCTTAAAATAGCCTCAAGGAGAAGGCCAAGGGCGAAAAGAACGCCTAGAATGATTAAAGACAGCCGAATGATACCAATTTCTAATAACACGGATAGATGAGAGTTCGCTAACTTATGATCCGAAAGTGTCTCATACTTTATCCATCTCATGAAAAGGAGTTAAAAGCAATGTCAGACTTAAATCGTGGCATCATGAAATTCGAGGGAGCCGATAAACCGGCAGTAGTGGCGATATCGTCGATTATCGTTATCGGTAGTATTATTGCTCTGATTCTTTGGGCAATGAAAGTCGCCTACATCTAGTTAACTAAGTGGGTGGGTGGAATTAAATATAAGATGAACGTAGGTTGGGTTGAAGCATGAAACCCAACGCCCGCTCATGTTACGCTACCGCTAACCCATCCTACAAATAATTGTGCCTCCCTACTTAGAATAATTTCCCTCACTTTTTGGCATCACTCGGTTTAAATTTCTGGCCATCACGATCTCACCTCTTGTCCCCTTGAGCCTGTAGGATAGGGTCAAGGGAGAAATTGCTAGTTCCCTCTATTGCGCTTGCTAGTCACACTCGACTCGAAACAGATCATCGATGAGCAGATCAACTTCTGTTTTAACAGAACTGTTGCAGTTACTCCCCCAATGGCGATCGCAGATGTACTTCAAAGCATCCCTGACCGCGCTATCCCACGCCATGGAGGATCAGGTTTTAGCGGAAGACGATCAACCGTTAGTGATTGCCAGTTTTCAGCGTGAGCGCTTTTATCGTCAAGAGGCCCATCGCTATCGACGCATTGCCCACAAAAGCGGGCAAGTTTATGTTTTGTCGGCCCCAGAAACCGATTTTAAGCATAGTTCCGACATTTACGAGACGATCGCTTTTCAACCAGAGGACAGTTTAGCCCAAGAATGGCATCTAGTGGTTATCGGTGGCCATTATGCTAGTTGTTTAATCTGTCGGGAACGAACCCATCTGACAGCAGAGGGGGAAAATGGGGCAGCTATGGATAATAATCGCCGTTTTGAGGGGATTTGGACGAGCGATCGCCATGTAAGTCAACAGGCCGCCCAAATTCTTTTAAATCATATTCTCGATTATCGTCCTGAACTGGCGGACAAAATTAGACGCGCTCAAGAAGAATACCTGATCTGTGAACTGACGGACAGGGATCATCAAGAGGAACCGGATCCCTTTGTCCAGCGATTGGTCACTTATTTGCAAGCGGGACAGTATAAACTGCTGAAAGCCAATCGTTCCCTGGCATCGAAAGAACACAAAGAAAGACTGATCAACTCGGTGACAGCGGCGATCCGTCGTTCCCTCGATCCAGAAGATATCCTCCAGGTGGCAGTGCGGAAATTGGGCGAGGGATTAGGGGTCTGTCGCTGCGTGGTCTATCGTTGTAAGGAAGCCGACATTAACGCCACCATCGAACACGAATTTTTAAACCCTGGCATTACTTCCATCAAAGGACAAAAATGGCCCCTGAAAAATAACCCTCTTTTTCAGGAAGTGCTGGAATTGAGAGAATCCCTAAAAATCGAAGACGCTATTCACGATCCCCGTCTCCCCGGGGATTCCATTCAAAATCTGGTGCGGGAATGTTCCATCTATTCCTGGTTATTAGTACCGATTTTTTACCAAAGTCGTCTCTTGGGAATGTTGGAACTGCATCACTGTGGACCCTATACCACCACTTGGAAAAGCGAGGATGTCGCCCTTGTGGACGCGGTGGCCACTCAAATCGGAGTCGCTCTCATTCAAGCAGAAGCCTACGCTAATTTACAGGATTTAAATGAACAATTAGCCGCCCTCGATCGCACTCGTTCTAATTTAGTCGCCATTACCGGCCACGAATTACGCACCCCCCTGTCCACCATTCAAGTCTGTCTAGAAAGTTTGGCCTCGGAACCGGATATGCCGGCGGAAATGCGCCAAATTATGCTTGATACTGCTCTGAAAGATGCGGAACGAATGCGTAAATTAATCCAAGATTTTTTAACTCTTTCTCGGTTAGAAAGTGGCCGGGTTAATTGGAATCCCGAAGCTTTATCTTTATCGGAATGTGTGGAATTAGCCATCAGTCACGTTCACTCCCGCAATCTCGACAACGAAAATCCAAAAATTAGCAATCTTGTCCCCCCTAATCTGCCCTTTGTTTTAGCCGATGGCGAGTGGTTAGTGGAATTACTCTCCAAACTTCTCGATAATGCCTGTAAGTTTACCGGTCGCGAGGGAAATGTCTCGATCGAAGTCGCTTCGGGAAAACCAAAAACTCTAGAAGTAACCATTTCTGACACCGGACGCGGGATCGAACCCAATCGTTTAGAACAGGTTTTCGATCGCTTTTACCAAGAGGAAGGGGCCCTGCGACGCAGTGCTGGGGGAACCGGTTTAGGACTGGCTATCTGTCGTCAGATCGTTAATGGTTGGGGCGGCGAAATTTGGGCAGAATCTAGGGGCAAAAATCACGGCAGTCAGTTTCATTTTACTATTCCAATATTTAAAGATAAAACTAATGATAATCCCCCAAATACCGCTCCGAAAAAATCTTCCCGTCGTCCTGCCAGTAAACGTAAATAGCGGCCAGTTGCCCGTTTAGTTTTGGCTCTTTACTCGTGACTTCCTATTCCGTTTCTTCATCAAAAACTAAACAAAAAAGCATTAAAAAAGAAGCATCCAATCCCCAGGATATATAATAAACTTAAAAGAGTAATCAATTAGTCGTTTTTAGGTGAAAAAATTATGGGACGTGCCAAGAGAGTGGTTTTAGCTTATTCCGGAGGAGTCGATACTTCCGTCTGTATTCCCTATCTCAAACAGGAATGGGGAGTAGAAGAAGTGATTACCCTAGCCGCCGATTTAGGACAGGGAGACGAATTAGGACCAATTCAAGAAAAGGCTCTGCGCTGCGGAGCGATCGAATCCTTAGTAGTCAATGCTCAGGAAGAATTCGTCAAAGAATACGCTTTTCCCTCAATTCAAGCTAATGCTCTCTACGAAAATCGTTATCCCCTTTCTACCGCCCTGGCTCGTCCTTTAATCGCTAAATTATTAGTAGAGGCCGCCGAGAAATACGGGGCCGATGCCGTCGCTCACGGTTGCACCGGCAAAGGTAACGATCAAGTGCGTTTTGATGTGGGCATTATGGCCCTCAATCCTAGTTTAAAAGTTCTCGCTCCCGCCAGGGAATGGGGCATGAGTCGGGAAGAAACCATCGCCTACGGGGAAAAATTCGGGATCGAGTCTCCTGTGAAAAAATCCTCGCCTTTTAGTATCGATCGTAACCTGTTGGGGCGCAGTATTGAAGCCGGTCCTTTGGAAGATCCGATGACGGAACCCCCGGAAGAAATCTATTTAATGACCAAAGCGATCGCCGATACTCCCAACGAGCCGGAATACGTCGATATTGGTTTTAATCAGGGAATTCCCGTCAGTTTAAACGGAGAAAATCTCGCTCCCGTCACGCTCATTAGTCAATTAAATGACCTAGTGGGTAAACACGGTGTTGGTCGGTTAGATATGATCGAAAACCGGGTAGTGGGAATTAAATCGCGAGAAATTTATGAGGCCCCAGCTTTATTAGTTTTAATTGATGCTCACCGGGACTTAGAAAGTTTAACTTTAACTGGAGATGTTACCCAATATAAACGGGGAATTGAAGATACCTACGGACAGTTAATTTATAAAGGATTGTGGTACAGTCCCTTAAAGGAAGCGATCGATGCTTTTATCCTCAAAACCCAAGAACAGGTAACGGGATCGGTGCGAGTCAAACTGTTTAAAGGTAACGCTAAAGTGGTCGGTCGTCAGTCAGTCAATTCTATCTATTCTCCCGATTTAGCTACCTACGGGGCCGAGGATCAATTTGATCATAAAGCTGCCGAAGGTTTCATCTATGTTTGGGGATTACCCAGCAAGGTTTGGGCCGAAAAAACTAGAGGGAAGTAATCAACAATTCTCCCCTAAGTAAGTGGGTGTTAATTCAGATCCCCCCAGCGATCAACACCCCCCTTATCAAGGGGGGCAGGGGGGATCAACACCCCCCTTATCAAGGGGGGCAGGGGGGATCAACACCCCCCTTATTAAGGTAGGGTTGATTCATGAATCAATCCCCAAGGTAGGGTTAATTCATGAATTAACCCTACTATGGGGGCAGGGGGGATCAGCACCCTTATAAAATTAAATATAAAGATGTTGAATTTTTGCTGATTTAGCAGCAGAAAGACCTCTGGCTGCTGAAAGAAATGGACGTAAAATTGTTGTGGAAATCAAAAGCTTTTTAATACTAAATCTGAGTAACGCACAGAAAACGGGTTTCTCCGAGAAACCCGTTTTCTACTCATGCACTCATGCAAAAAGGGGAATAAATAATCAGTCTTTAATAACCAGATTTAGTATAAGTCCCTAGCTTTAGGACAGTATATTTTATATCGAAATTTAATCAGTCTTCCTGTGAGTTAAGTTATCGGTAAATCTTGCCTCGAAATCTGAGGTTGATAAAAGAAGCTTAAAGGAGCTATTCTGTTACTTTTGAACCAGTTTATCCCTATGGGTAACAAGAATTTGAGCTATAATCATAATATCTCTATAACCCCACATAAAAAAGGCTTATGGCCATTTCAATTACTTTAACCCTACCTGATGAGATTTTTAATCTAGCTCAATCCTTAGCCCATTCAATTAACCGTGATCTTAATGATATATTAGTAGAAGCGATCGCTTTTTCTATTAGTCCCAATTATCAAGGCGAAAAAATCTCATCCCTAAATTCATTATCAGATGAAGAAATTATCAAATTAACTCAATTACAAATGGCATCAGAACAGGATCAAAGATTAAGCGAGTTGCTCAATCAACAACAAGAGGGGGATTTATCAACCTTTGAAAATAGGGAACTTTGGTCATTGATGCAAATTTATCAAATAAACTTGTTAAAGAAGGCACAAGGATTAAATGAAGCGGTTAAAAGAGGATTAATTTCACCATTAGAAGCATGAATCCTAGCCCTATTCCCGACTATATTAAAGATAAAATTCGCCAACAAGCTAATACTAAATCTGGTTATTAAAAACTGATTATTTATTCCCCCTTTTGCATGAGGTTCTCTCCTTTATAAGTAGCCTATACTCAACGGATTTAGTATAATTGCTGATTGTCGGTATTCCTGCAAATGTAAGATGCACCAGGTCAATTTATTGCGGGGGAACCTAGGAGCGAAGGTGATCATTTCGGTCAAAGAAACTAAGTAGAGGTAGAACCTCGCTTATCTGCATTCCAAGCTATAACCTTACAACGAGTCAAAAATATTTATATAACCCAAAACTATTTTAAATATAAAAATCAATAAAAAATTATGATTAAATAACCCTTGACTTCCCCCCCCCTTGTGATAGCTTGTGTTGCATGATATTGGCGCAAAACTAGCGTTAAATATGACCATATTTCTGTCCTATTATGGCCATCAAATCCATGAAAAAATTACTGACAATTTTAACCCCCTTGACTCTGATGGGGTTAGCTGGGGTTACTCCTGCTCAAGCGGCAATAGTAGCTGGTTGGAACTCATTTCCTGCTTCTACGGCAATCTATCCCAAAGCGGCGGATACTGTAGGTGCGAATATAACCAGCACTGGGTTAAACACCGCCGGGATAACTCGGGTTTTCAATACTGTTTCCTTCCGTTTGGGTGGTCTTCCTAACCCATGGAATACAACTAGCACTGTTAATACCAACCAATACGTGGAATTTGCCGTGCAACCAGCTGCAGGTTTTCAAGTCGATTTTACTAACTTGCAACTCAATGCGTCGCGGAATAATCCGGGCGTTCTAGATTTAGTCTTGCGCTCTAGTGTTGATGGGTTCACCAATAATTTAGGGACACAAGTTAGCCTAACAAATAGCTTTAATACCTACAGCTTTGATCTAAGCAGTTTAGCACCCCAAACCGGCCCGGTACAGTTCCGTCTCTATGGACTGAATGCTTCTGGACCTGGTGTCTTGTTCATTGCTAATAACTCCACTAATGTTGCCGGGGGTGGGTTTGTGGCTCTTAATGGGGATATTACTCCTACTGGTGGCGGTGCTGTATCAACCCCCGAACCTAGTGGTATAGTGAGTTTAATCGCTGTTGGTGCGTTGGGTGCCGCTTCCCTTCGTCGTCGGGGATAAATTATCCTTGGCAGGGGCAACTACAGAGGGGTTGCCCCGAAATGCTATCATCAATTTTAGATTTGATCACCAGTTAATCAACATTATGTCATACAAAGATATTATTACCATAGAACCGGGAAAAAGGAGCGGAAAACCTTGCATTAGAGGAATGAGAATTACTGTTTATGATGTTCTCTCCTATCTGGCTTCGGGAATGACTTATGAGGAAATTTTAGAAGATTTTCCTTACTTAACCAAGGCGGATATTTTAGCCTGTTTGAGTTATGCCGCCGAGCGTGAACGTCAAACCATTTTAGTTAACTAATGAAGTTACTTTTTGATCACAATTTATCACCTCGTTTAGTTAGTCTATTAGTTGATATTTATCCCGATTCTAATCATCTTTACTTGCTGGGATTAGACCAAGAATCTGATTATTATGTCTGGGAAATCGCTAAAATACAAGACTATATTATTGTCACTAAAGATTCTGATTTTAATGAATTACTAATTTTTAAAGGTTTTCCGCATAAAGTAATTTGGATTCGTTTGGGAAATTGCTCTACTAAAACTATAGAATCATTATTAAGAGATAACTACGAAGCTATTTTATCTTTTGAGCAAGATCAAAATCTTGGTATCATCGCTTTATCCTAATCCTTTGAGAGCAGAGCAAGTGTTCGCTTGTTTACATTCCTGTGGGGAGGGTTATTGCGCGGCACTATAGGAGCGAAGGAAATAATTAGGGTTTGCGGCAAAAAGTTTCAACGCCTATCCTTAGAATTGGGAAGGGGGGATCATTTGAATTAAACTAAATTTTATCATCAACAAAAATTAAAGGGGTAAATATTGTATTATATTGATAAATTCTTCACTTTTTCCCAGTTTGGCAATTAATTCTAAATCTCTAATACAGTCCCCAATAGATACCATTAATTGATGACCGTAAACAACCCCTATAAATTCAATTCCTTCTGTTTGACGACGACTGGCTTCTATTAAAAAATCGCTATCTTGGGTAAAAATCACTCTTTCTATTGTGGTTGCTCGATCTAAAATAATGGGATCAGCAATACCAGAATAGCCATCTTCTTGAACTGTCAAGACATCAACACCTCGCAGACGCAACCCTGTAGTAATTGCGCCGTGTACATTTTCATCCATATAAAGTTTGAGATTCACTACTTTATTGCCTGTGCTTTAAGTCGGGTAACAAAGGGAGAATCTCCGGCTTTTTCTCGCATTTTTTGGGCAAATTCTAAATCAGCTTGGATAGCTTGATCTAATTCATCTCTATGTTCCCAATAGTAAGCTAATGCTGAGTGAATTTGACTCATACTTAAATCACGATGGTTAATGTGAATTTCTGCTGGAGTCCAACCGTAGGCTATTTGTGCCATAACTAGATCAATCACTTTCAGGGTAGAACCCGCAATTATTGGTACTCCCCGATGATCAATTGAAATATGTTTATAGTCTGTGAGATTTGTTGTCATGTAGAGAGGGTTAAGCTAAAACACATTTATAATTATACTAAGTACCTAGGCAAAATCAATTACACATATCTAACCACCTCTTACCTCTTGCATGAGTGCCTATCTTGACTAGGAAATTTATTTTACACGACTACTTACCTCATTGCCGCAAATTCTTGGGACAAGTGACTGAAGCTATTTGTCTATACCCAATATAAAAAACGGTCTCCCTAAACCAGTTGCCAAAATCGCCGCCATGGACAGTCAATTACTCGATAAACTCGGACAATTACAAAACCTCTTAAAAACCAGCGAAAAAGCTCTGATTGCCTATTCTGGGGGCGTGGATAGTACCCTAGTGGCAAAAGTGGCCTATGATCTGCTAGGGAGTCAAGCATTGGCAATTACGGCGGTTTCCCCTTCCCTACTGCCGGAAGAATTGCAAGAAGCGATCGCTCAAGCCGATTATATCGGTATTCGGCATGAATTGGTGGAAACCGAGGAAATGAATAACCCCAATTACACCAGTAATCCCGTTAATCGCTGTTATTTCTGCAAAAGTGAGCTACACGACACCCTTAAACCTCTAGCTCTCGCTCGTGGTTATTCCTACGTCATTGATGGCGTTAATGCTGATGATTTAAGGGATTATCGTCCCGGGATTCAAGCAGCTAGGGAGCGCGGCGCTCGTTCACCTTTGGCCGAAATTGCTATCACAAAAAGCGAAGTTCGTCAACTATCTCGTTACTTAAATTTACCTTGGTGGGATAAACCGGCGCAACCCTGTTTAAGTTCCCGTTTTCCCTACGGGGAGGAAATTAGCCTGGAGAAATTGCAAAGAGTCGGACGGGCGGAGATTTATCTGCGAAAATTAGGTTATCGTCAATTACGGGTGCGATCGAGCGGCGATACGGCACGGATTGAATTACCGGCAGCGGAAATTCCCGACTTTATTAATCGGACAAATTTAAGCGAATTAGTCGCTGATCTGCAAAAATTAGGCTTTATCTATGTCACCCTCGATCTAGAAGGTTATCAAAGCGGCAAGCTTAATCGAGTCCTCTAGTTCAGTGATCAGTGATCAGTAAACAGTAATCAGTGGACTGAAAACTCAAATCTGCTCTAACAGCGTTGGGTTTCATGCTTCAACCCAACCTACGTTCTGCTCTAACAGTTATCTTAATGATGAGGTACGAAGCTTTCGTTTTGGGGAGTTGGTCGTCAATACCAAATTCGGTTATACTTCATCTTGACGAGAAAGGCTGTAACGGATAACTGGTCACTGATAACTGGTCACTGATAACTGATAGATGAACCTTTTTCTGGGGTTCCTAAGTCTTTACCCCTAAACCCCCAATTCCCAAGGCGAGGATAGATGAGTCAACTACAAAATGCCTTTACCCTATTCCTGAGCCTGTTGGTGGAAGCGATGCCTTTCTTACTGCTAGGGGTGATTCTCTCTAGTATTCTTTTAATATTTGTCGATGAACGTCGCCTAGTTGCCTTGATGCCTCGCAATGCTGTTTTAGGAGCATTTGTGGGGGGATGTATTGGGTTTTTGTTCCCCGTCTGCGAGTGTGGCAATGTGCCAGTGGCGCGACGTTTACTTGTGCAAGGAATGCCGAATGCAGTAGCGGTTAGTTTTCTCTTAGCAGCGCCGACAATTAACCCGATTGTTATCTGGTCCACTTGGGTAGCTTTTCGCGATCAACCGGAAATTGTTTTCTATCGAGTTATCTTTTCTTTGTTCATCGCTACGGTTATCGGTATTATCTTTAGTATCCAAAAAGATCCGCGACCACTCCTCCAAACCTCTTTGGCAAAAAGTCTCAATTGGCAACCGCAAACACCAGAAAAAGAATCTATCCCACTACTACTACAATCCGGTTCTTTTCTGATCGGTAATTCTGGGCAAACTTTGCGCTTAGATGAAAGTTTTGCCGCTACTGCTGTCCTACCAGCAGTGCAAGCTATCCCGATGAAAAGGCGCTGGTTAACTTTTGTGGAAAACGTGGTGATGGAATTACGCGAATTAGGAGGAGTGTTAATCTTAGGAAGTGCTATAGCGGCCGGTTTACAGGTGTTTGTTCCCCGGGAATTTGTTCTTAATTTGGGTCAGGATCCGATTACTTCGATCTTGGCCATGATGCTGTTAGCGGTCATTGTTTCGATTTGTTCCACGGTTGATTCTTTTTTTGCTCTCTCCTTTGCCTCTAGTTTTACCAGTAGTTCCCTGCTGGCTTTTCTAGTGTTCGGTCCAATGATTGACCTGAAAGGGATTGGTTTAATGTTGTCTATTTTTAAACCGAGAATGTTAATTTATCTCTTTGCTTTAGCAGCGCAAATGACTTTTTTACTCACCTTGGCTCACAGTTATTTATTTTAGGTCAGTCCCTAGATAGTTTTTCCCATGAATTCATCACGTCTAAAAATAATCGCTCCCCAATTTATCGATATTATTGCCCTCATCGGTTGGGGGTCGTTACTATTTAAATACTGGATAACTGGACAATTAAATTTACTGATCCATCCTAATTATTTTATTCTGGTTCTCATCACCAGTATGGCTTTATTTGTTCTGGGAATAGTCAAGCTTTGGACATTATTAAAACAGTGGCAAAAAAAGATTAATTTAGATAGTAACGATAATCGATCGCATATTACCATTCTTCCTCAACATTTTGGCTCAGGTTTATTAGTAATCACTGCCCTTTTAGGCCTATTTATCGCCCCGCAGCCCCTCAGCAGTCAAATCGCATTACAGAGGGGAATTAGTGAATCTTTACCCCTAACTCGCGTGCAAACTCAATCCTTTGGCACTACCGTTAAACCAGAGGAAAAAAGTTTAATTGAATGGGTAAGAACTTTGAATGCTTACCCCGAACCTGATGCTTACACGGGACAACCGGTAAAAGTCACAGGTTTTGTGGTGCAATTGCCCCAATTACCCGATAATTATTTATTAATTAGTCGCTTTATCCTTACCTGTTGTGCCGTGGATGCTTATCCCGTGGGTTTGCCGGTGAAACTATCAGGAAGTCGCGGTCAATATCCCAATGACACTTGGTTAGAAATCACCGGAGAAATGGCCACGGAATCTTTACCCGTAGAGGTGGGAAAATCAACCACCAGAAGACAATTAGTAATTAAGGCTAAATCCGTGAAATCTATACCCACTCCTGTGGATCCCTACGGATATTAACAGTTATCAGTTATCAGTTATCAGTTATCAGTTATCAGTGAGCAGTTATCAGTTAAGTAGGTGGGTGGAATTAAATATAAGATGAACGTAGGTTGGGTTGAAGCATGAAACCCAACGCCCGATCATGTTACGCTACCGTTAACCCATCCTACAAATAATTGTGCCTCCCTACTTATCAGTTATCAGTTATCAGTTGTTGTTACTAACCATCTACTATAATGATCAAGACCTTACAACTACAACCGATTGATAAATTAGCGATAACATTAATTCTATCGCTAACCTTAGTAATTGGCGGTTTAATTTGGTTAGGTAATAGCTGTGGTAATCAATGTCTTTTACAAACTGGTCCAAGGGTCAAGGAATTTAGCTGGGAAAATCGAGAAATTGGCTCGGAAGATCAAGCATTTATTATCACTTTTGATCGCCCTATGGATCATGCTAGTGTAGAAAAAAATCTAGTTATCGATCCTCCGCTGCCGGGGAAGTTTAGTTGGGCCGGAAGACGATTAGCTTATACCCTCACTTCTCCCATTCCCTACGGAGAAAAATATCATCTGCAAATTGAAGGTGCGCGGGAACAATTTCGCAGCGGTAATCGATTAGGACAAACCCTGGCAATCTTTGAAAGAGAATTTAAAAGTCGGGATCGTGCTTTTGCCTATATTGGCACTAATGGGGAAGAACAGGGAAGATTAATTTTTTATAACCTGACCGAGGAGAAGAAAACCCTCTTAACCCCCGCAAATTTGACCGTTATGGCTTTTGAATTCTATCCTGATGGTAAAAAAATCCTCTTTTCGGCCGTGGCGAAAAATCAGGGGATACAGGGAATTCGTGAGCTACAGCTTTACCAAGTTGATTTTGACCAATCTTCCCCAAAAATTGAGTTAGTGCTAGACAATAAAGATTATCAAAATAATCATTTTGATTTAGCTAAAGATGGGGAAACCATTGTCGTGCAGAGAATTGAGCGCCGCAATCCGATTAACTTCGATTTATGGGCAGTTAAATCGGGGGAAAAACCCAAACAATTAAACATTCAAGGTGGAGAATTTTTGATTGCACCTGATAGTAAAACTTTGGCTGTCACCCAGGGGGAAGGAATCGCCCTTTTGCCTTTAAAAACCGAAACAAAACCCCTAGATTTTTTACCAAAATTTGGGCGAATTTTGAATTTTTCTGCTGATGGTACGGCTGCGGCAATGGTGAATTTTAATACTGATAATGCTAAAATGCGTTATATTCGATCGCTTTTTTATGTCAATAATCAAGGATTACAAAAACGCTTACTCAATCTACAAGGTTCGATTATAGATTGTCAATTTAATGCCACTGGTAGTGATTTGTATTGTTTGTTAACCGAGTTAGTTACTAACAGTCAAGAGTACAAAGAAAAACCCTATTTTGCTAAAATAGATGTGAAGACCGGTCAAGTGACTCCCCTACTGGAATTAGCCGATTATCGTGATATTCACATTAGTTTATCTCCCGATGGTTTGGCAATTATTTTTGATCAACTTCGCACCAGTTATGATACTAATCCGACTAATCCCCTAACTACCGATTCAGGAGAAACAATTATCGGTGGTCGTTTGTGGATGTTAATTCCTCCCCTACAAGATGGAGTAAAAGCAAGTAAATCTGATTTAATTGAATTACCTCTAGCGGGAATTCGTCCCCAGTGGATGCCATAGAATTTAATTATTAACTAGGGAATTATTTCGATGCTGTCAAACTCAGAAAAATTAGCCAAATTGCGTCAGTATTTTGCTAGTGGTGCCACTCATTCCTATCAATTCCGTCGTCAGCAGTTAGAGAAGTTAAAACAGGCAATCATTAAATATGAAGCAGAGATATATCAAGCTTTATATAGGGATTTAAAGAAAAGTCCCGAAGATTGTTGGATTACTGAAAATGGTTTCCTTTTGGTGGAAATTAATAACGCTTTAAAAAATTTGCGCTCATGGATGCAACCCAAACCTGTTAAAACTAATCTCTTAAATTTCCCTTCCTCTAGTCAAATTATTCGGGAACCTTTAGGAGTGGTTTTAATTATTGGTGCTTGGAATTATCCCCTCCAATTGTTATTAGTGCCTTTAGTTGGTGCCATTGCTGCTGGTAACTGTGCGGTATTAAAACCGAGTGAATTTGCCTCAGCGACGGAAAAATTAGTAATTAAAATAATTCAAGAAATATTCCCCGAAGAATATGTGTTAATTGTACCCGGAGATGGTGCGGAAGTAATTCCGAATATGTTAGACAGTTTCACCTTTGATCATATATTTTTTACTGGCAGTACCAGGGTAGGAAAAATTATTTATCAACTAGCGGCAGAAAAGTTAATTCCTGTTACTCTAGAATTAGGGGGAAAAAGTCCCTGTGTTATCGAAGCTGATGCTAATATTTCCGTGGCAACCCGTCGCATTGCCGTGACAAAATTCTCTAATTGTGGTCAAATGTGTATCGCTGCTGATTATGTTTTGGTACACCAATCCCAGCAGGAGAATTTGATCAGAGAATTAGCCAACAGTATTATTAATTTTTTCGGTGAAGATGCCAGATTAAGTGCTGATTATGGTAAGATAATTAATGAGAAACAATTTGATCGCCTGATTGACTTTCTCCAAGATGGTGAGATTGTTTTTGGAGGCAAAACCGATCGAGAAAATTTATATATTCAACCAACTTTATTAACTAATGTTTCCCTCGATGCTCCTATTATGCAAGGGGAAATATTCGGTCCAATTTTACCGATCATTGCCTTTAGCACTTTTGAGGAAGCTTTAGCAATTATTGCTAAAAACCCTAACCCTCTAGCTTTTTATCTGTTTACTACCAAGGCAAAGACCGAAAAGAAATGGTTAGAATCAGTCCAGTTTGGGGGAGGTTGTATTAACAACAATAGTTTTCATTTTACTAATCCTAGTTTACCCTTTGGTGGTCGAGGAAATAGCGGTATTGGTAGCTACCATGGTCGTTTTTCTTTTGAGAATTTTAGTCACCAAAAAGCGATTATGAAAACACCTCTTTGGTTCAATCCCGCTTTAAAATATCCGCCTTTTAAGGGTAAATTAAACTTATTTAAGTTATTGGTTCGCTAAAAAGCTATAGTTTAGGTTAAAGCTTTTAAGAGAGCTTGAAATTTAAGCTGAATTTCTGCTAGTTCTTTTTCTGGATCGGAGCCAGCAACAATACCCGCACCGGCGTATAATCGCGCTTGATCGCCTTTAATTAAGGCCGAACGAATACCAACAATAAACTCACTATTATTTTGACAATCGATCCAACCCAAAGGAGCGGCATAAAGAGAGCGATCGAAGGTTTCATAATGACGAATTTGTGCTAAAGCGATCTCGGTGGGAACCCCAGCAACAGCAGGAGTGGGGTGTAGTTGGGCAACAATTTCGAGGGGATGGATGGAGGGTTTGAGTTTGGCATGGATAGGAGTCCAGAGATGTTGAATATTGGAGAGTTTTAACAATCTAGAGGGAGAATTTTGCGGATTTAAGCCAATTTGTCGCAGTTTTTGGTTAATAAAGTCACTAACAGCCCGATGTTCCCGTTGTTCTTTTTCACTAGCGAGGAGTTTATTGGCAAAGAGAGCATCTTCGATCGCATTTTCTCCCCGGGGGGCAGATCCCGCTAAAGCATCGGTGATTAATTGCCCCTGATGGACAGTTAACAAGCGTTCGGGACTAGCGCCGATAAAATGATCTCCCCGTCCATTGCCGAGGGAAAAAGTGTAGCAATCGGGATGACGCTGACGCAAATTATCGAGACAGTTTACCAGATGAAAAGGACGGGGAGAAATCACGTCAAGAGCGTGAGCGAGGACAATTTTGCTAAATTTTTGAGCATGGATAGATTGGAGTGCATCGGCAACAGCCGCTTGAAAATTATAGGTAGGATGAATATAATAACTACAGGGAGCCTGATGGGGATTTTGTCGGCAATTGCTCGAGTTATTTTGGATAATTTTGAGGTTGTTGATAGTTTCTTCGAGGGAGTTTTCTATTTCTTTTTCGCTGGTGATTAGGAGATTGGTAAGGAAAAAATATTCCGACTGTTTTTTGATAATTTGAAACTTAGGCAGGGTTAGGGTAGCTGAGGGAAAGGGGGTAGAACTTTCCGAGTCGAAAAAAGTGAAACTACAAAAGATGCGGGGAGTAATCTCGCTATAGTTATCAATTTTAATAATTCTTTGTTGACAGTTTTCAATAAATTTTTGAGCTTTTAAAAAACGTTGTTTGCCGTGGAAAGTGGCAGCAAAGGCGATGCCGTAGCCGAGAAAAGCGGTTTCTCGTTCGGGATTTTCCCAATAACAATGGGTGGCATAGCTAGAGGCAATCCGAGAGAGAATTTCTAGGGGATCAACGGGGGAAATTTTTTGACAAAAACTAACGATCGACGGATTTCCCTTTTCTGCGGCTAACAGTTGCGGGTTGAGGATAAAGTTATAGAGGCCGCGAAGATCAGCAATCGGACTATCAGGATAGGAAAGGCGAGGAACGGCAGAAGTCATGTCAAGTTTTTTGTATTTTTTGCAAAAAAAACCATGATTAATGGTATGTAATCCCCACAGATGTGGCCAGAGTCAAGGCTCTCTTTTTAACTATGATATCGGAGAAAGGGTCTTTAGGCAGAAAGGGAAGGGGATATTTGTGACGATTAACCGGGTTGGAGACAAATGAAAGCTTAAAATCTCCAGAGATGGCTATTATTTAAATGGGCAAAAAAATTAATTTAATAACTGCTACTTTACAAGTTTGTGGAAATTGCCACCACGGGACAAGTGGGGATACATTGTTCACAAACCACACAACGGGAACGCAAAAACTTAAGACGAAAACTTTCGGGATCAAGGGTTAAAGCTTCCGTGGGACAAACTCCCGTACATAACCCACAATCGACGCATTTTTCTTCATCAATGACGATTTCGCGACTAACTTGCGAAACGCCAATATTTTGTAATTGTAACCATTCGATCGCCGCTTCTAACTCATCGATATCTCCCGATAATTCTAATACTAATGTTCCCACTTGATTGGGGGCAACTTGGGCGCGGATAATATTAGCGGCGACGTTAAAATCCTTTGCCAGTCGATAGGTAACGGGCATATGGACGGCTTTTTTGGGAAAAGTGAGAGTAACGCGTTTTTTCATGCAGCCTTTCCAATCAAAGAATCTTTTTTTGCTTATTTGCCGAAAACGGCTGGAATTACAATAGTAGCAGTGGCGGCAACGATCAGACCAAAAGCCAAATTAACTACCTGTTGATCAGCTTTTTGGTAGGTATCGATGCTAAGACTAAGTTCACGGATTTGGTTGATCACGTCTCCTAGCTTTTTTTCAATGTTTTGAACGTTACTTTCTAAAGTTTCTAATCGCCCCTCAATTGTATGAACGTCCCCTTCTAGCCTTTTTAGCTGTCCCTCTATTCGATCGAGTCTTTCTTCGGTCATAATTATTACCCATCTCTAACTTGATTGTAACTCAATCGACACCAATACTAAAAGAGCGCAGCAGTCGTTACAATAGGACAAAGTAAACTTTGATTAAATATCCATGACAGCCACCACACCCACCAACAAAACCAGAAATCTTCTGCTGGCAGTAACGGCAGTTATCCTTAGTGTAGCGATTTTCTTCGGCTTTCAAACCACCGCTAGTTCCGTATCTTTGGAAGCGCAAGCGGAAAAAGCGACACCTTTCGATCTTGCCGTCAGCAATGGTAAACCCACCCTGACAGAATTTTATGCTAATTGGTGTACCAGTTGTCAGGCGATGGCCCCTGAAATTGCCGAAATTAAAAAACAATACGGTAATGCCATTAATTTTGTCATGCTCAACGTTGATAATAATAAATGGTTGCCAGAAATTCTCCGTTATCGTGTGGATGGTATTCCCCATTTTGTCTTTTTAAATAACCAAGGACAACCGGTTGCCCAAGCGATCGGAGAACAACCAAAATCAATTTTAACTGCTAATTTAGAAGCACTTTTAACTAATTCTACCCTACCCTATGCCACCACTACGGGAGAGACTTCTGATTTTAATATCCTTGTGGGTGCTAGTCAAACTGATCCCCGCAGTCACGGCAGTCAAGTTAAGCAGTAATCAGTTATCAGTAATCAGTAATCAGTTATCAGTAATCAGTTATCAGTAATCAGTTATCAGTTATCAGTGGAAAGCTTAGGGCTGAAAGCTATCATTCAAGAGTCAACTATCAATCAGTACATTTCATTGACTAAAATCTTTTAACTATGGCGATTATTGTTCAACATTTGACCACAGGTAACGAATATATATTCCTAGGAGTTAGTGGGGGTGAAAGTAAGAATATTTTACCCACCAAAATGTTAGGAGATTTCTTCGCAACGGAGGCTCCAGATAAATCTCGATCGCTGACGGTTTGTGATGATCAAGGCCGGATTCTTTGGTTTCCTGTCACAGAAATGATTGTGGTGGAGGTAGATGGTCAAAAACCCGAAGAATTATTACCAGAAATTATCGCTCCCGAACCGGTTCCTTTACAATTAGATAAAGAGAATCAACCTCAGTCCCCAGAAAATCAAGAAAACCAAGGAAACATCGATGAATTTGCCGAAGATGACGATTGGATCTAGAATTAAATACCTAATTTTAGCGGGAATAATTGCCCTATTTACTATTGGCTTTAATTCCCTCTATTCTGTTTCTCAAAACTCGATCGCTTCCTTCCCTGTTGCCGAAGTTCAAACCCAATATCTTAACGATTGGACACCGGAATTAGAGGCAGAATTTCAACAAAGGGCCAAGCAGGTTATTAACCATTTTGCTAATCGGGAAAGTTATGGCAATTTGTGGGGAGAAAACGAGAAAAAATCCTATGCTATGGCCATGTTTGATTTCTTGGCAGGAAACCGGCAAAAAGCCCTAGATTTCCTGCAGCAGGATGACCCACAAACACGAGAACAGGCCCACACTGATTATATAGATTATTATTTTTCTTTTACCCTGAAAGGACAAATCAGAAAATATTTTCTTCTCGGAAAGTATCTCGATCCTGTTTATCGTCAGAGAATGTATAATGCGGCGAAAATTTGGACAGAAACCGACCCTTTACAACGGCCTCATCCTATCCACGGTACCGGCCAAGGAACGGGTAATGATTGGAGTATAACAAGACGGGGTTTATGGGTAGATAGTCGTAATACTGATAACCTGCGGGCAATGCGCGAAACATCAGTTTATCTGATGGCCGAAGAAACCGGAAATGAGGCAACTCGTCAACTTTATAAAAGTAAAATTAAGCGTTACGTTTCAGCTTTATATAACATCGGTATGGGAGAATGGGATTCAGAAGTTTATCACGGTCATACCTTTGCTCCCTATCTCAATCTCTACGATTTTGCTCAAGATACGGAAGTTAAACAATGGGCAAAAATGGCCTTAGATTGGTTATCCATGGCCGCTAGTGTTAAATATTATCGCGGTGGTTGGGGTAGCCCTGTAAAACGCGATTATGGTGGTAGTAATGGGGTAATGCGATCGGATTCTGCCCGCACTTTTTGGTTATATTTTGGTGATACTCCTGTCCCCAATAATCGCCCGGAATTGGACTCTCTTTATCTAATTACCAGTCGTTATCGTCCTCCTTTAGCAGTGATGGAATTAGCCCGAAAAAACTTTAATAAACCGGTAGAAATTCTCGCTAGTAAACCCCTGTATGAAAACTGGAAACCGGGCAATAATCAAAGTCCGGGTTATTGGGAAACTCAATTTATCGGCCCTAGTTATCAAATGGGTAGTCTGGCGGGGACTTTCCCCGATGGCGATGTGGCCTCATTTAAATTAATGGCCTTTAATCAACAAAAAGGGGTGGATTTTTTTGTGGCTAACACTGGCAAAAATGGCGTAAAACCGGGCAAAAATCCTGGGGATGAAATCGGACAATATCGTAATCTTTTAATCTGGTTACGACCGGCAGACCAAGCTTTTTTCTGGCAATTACCGAAAACTGCTAAGGTAGAAAAAGATGATAATATCTGGTTTATTCAATTAGAAAAAACTTGGTTAGCTCTGAGATTAATCAATCTTTCTTCTCCTGAAATTATCGAGATTCCTAATTCCCCTTATCCCGATGATCATACCTACCAAGCTTTACCCACAGGTAACAATTATGCGGGTTTTGCTCTGGAAGTGGGGGAAGCGGCAACCCAGGGCAGTTATGAGAATTTCAAGAGCATATTTAAGCAAAAAAGTCAAGTAAATTTAACTCAAATTAACCAAGGCAGCCTCTTATTTAAAGGCAGTCAGGGACAGAGTTTACAATTTACCTATAATCAAATCAATCTACTGCCGATTTTAATTCGTAACGGTCAAAAGCACGATTGGTCAAAAAATTTCGCCCTTTATAACAGTTTAAGTCGAGATAACTCTCCCGTTTCTTTGGGTTGGAAAAAGGGCAAATTAACCGTCAAAGCAGGGAAATATCAATTTTCTAATGCTTTGATCCTGTCTTCTCCTTAAGTTAGATATTCTCGACTATTTATTCAGCAGACCCTAGTTATGAGAAGAGGCAAAAGGCAAAAGGCAAAAGGCAAAAGGCAGCTTTGTTCTCCCCACTTCCCCACTTCCCCACACCCCACACCCCACACCCTGTCCCCACGAAAAACTTTTTCAGCAGACCCTATTTATGAGGATTGCTCAGACGATTTGTGCTTGATTTAAGAATTCTTGCAATTCTTCTCCTTCGATTACTTCCGTGGTCAAAAGATTAGCGGTAATCGACTCTAATAAATTGCGGTTGTGACTGAGAATTGCTAGGGCTTTTTGGTAACTAGCGTCGATAATTTGTTTCACTTCTTCATCGATCGCTTTGGCCGTATTTTCCCCGATCGAACGCCGGGGACTACCCTGATTATTACCTAAAAAATTAGCCTGTCCTGTTTTATCGTAGGCTAGGGGACCCAAGGATTTACTCATACCATAAATTGTCACCATTCTTTCCGCAATATCCGTCGCCCTTTGTAAATCGTCGGAAGCGCCATTAGTCACACTGCCAAAGATTAATTCTTCGGCTGCCCGACCGCCCAATAACATAGTAATTTGTTCTTTAAATTCGGTTTCTGTCATCAAAAAACGGTCTTCCGTGGGAATTTTCAGGGTATAACCCAAAGCGGATAAACCGCGGGGAACGATGGAAATTTTCTCCACCCGACCACCTCCCGGCATGACAGCGCCGACTAAAGCATGGCCAACCTCGTGATAAGCGACGATTTTCTTTTCTTTTTCGGATAAAACCCGACTTTTCTTTTCTAAGCCGGCGATAACTCTTTCTATCGCCTCTTTAAAATCAATTTGACTGACTTTTTCCCGATTATTGCGGGCAGCCAAGAGAGCAGCCTCATTGACGAGGTTGGCTAAATCGGCACCGGCAAAACCGGGGGTTTGGGTAGCGATCGCTTTGAGGTTAACATCTTCACCCATCTGGACTCGTTGGGCGTATATTTGCAAAATTGCCAATCTTCCCGCTAAATCGGGACGATCCACCAAAACTTGACGATCAAAGCGCCCCGGACGCAATAAAGCGGCATCAAGAGTCTCTGGGCGATTGGTGGCGGCTAAAACGATGACGACGGCTTCTTTGGGGCTAAAACCGTCCATTTCTGTCAAAAGTTGGTTTAAAGTCTGCTCGCGCTCATCATTACTGCCGCTAGTTCCCGATCCCGAACTTCTCGATTTACCGATCGCGTCCAATTCATCAATAAAAATGATGCTAGGGGCATTTTTCTTCGCTTGGGCAAATAGATCCCGCACCCGGGCCGCCCCAGTGCCGACAAATAATTCCACAAATTCCGAGGCCGAAATGCTAAAAAAAGTCACTCCCGCTTCTCCCGCGACCGCTTTTGCTAAGAGAGTTTTTCCCGTCCCCGGCGGTCCGACTAAGAGAACACCTTTAGGAATACGCGCCCCGATTTTATTAAAGCGCTCGGCATCCTTGAGAAATTCGACAATTTCCTTTAACTCGGTTTTTGCTTCCTCGGCCCCGGCCACATCACTGAAGGTAATCGGATATTTTTCGCCGTCTCCGTAAACTTTAGCGAGATTTTTATTAAAAAGCAGCGATTTACGCGTGTCATCGTTGCGATAGAACAGAAACTGCATAGCGGCGACTAAAATTAAGGGGGGAACCACCCAAGCGAGGAGAGTGCTGATCCAACTGTTTTCGGCCACGGGAATCGCCTCGAAGATTACGCCTTTTTTCTGTAATAGTTGGGGTAATTGGGGGTTATAGACTGGAATCGTGGCCAAGACTCTTTCTGGGACTAGATTACTGCTTGGTTTGCTGTCCAGAGAACTAGAATCACCGTAAAGGGGATTATTTGATTCTGGGGGATTAACGGGGGGATTACCCGGAATAGGCAGGGATTCGAAAGGATTTTTTAATTGATAAAAGATGACTTGATTGCCAATTTTGACCTTACTGATGTCGCCCCGTTCCACTTTACTGATAAATTCGCTGTAGGGTTCCAGGGGAATATTGGACAATTCTGAGGAACGAGGGATAAGAAAATAGCCTAAAGCGGCAACACCAGAACAAATGAGCAGGATTTTGCCTAACCGCGGCAAACGCGACCAGGAAAATTTATTATCTTCTTGATTAGCCATAATTTTTAGGGCAGGTGAGAGTGAAAATACAAAGTTCATACTAACAATTCCCTATCTCGATCGCCTTACCGATGGGATAGGATAGAGGATGGAATACTTGGTAGCGAGCGAGCGACAAACGAGAGAAATCCCATGAATTTAGTTAGCTTAGAGAACTTTCTCGATAACACTTCTTTTTTAGTCCTGTTTTTAACCATGCTGGTTTATTGGGCCGGGGCAGCCTTTCCTAGCATACCTTTGTTGCCGGGCCTGGGCAGCACGGGAGTGGCCATCGCTAACCTCTGTATCGCCGCTTTATTGGGGGCGCGCTGGTTAGAAGCGGGTTATTTCCCCATCAGCAATCTTTACGAATCTTTATTCTTTCTCGCTTGGGGTGTAACTGCGGTTCATTTAATTGCTGAGTACACTAGCCGCAGTCGCCTGGTGGGGGTGGTGACGACTCCTGTAGCCATGGGGATTACTGCTTTTGCCACTTTGTCCTTACCCGGGGAAATGCAAACTTCGGCGCCCTTGGTTCCGGCTTTAAAATCGAATTGGTTGATGATGCACGTTAGCGTCATGATGTTAAGTTATGCTGCTTTGATGGTGGGTTCCCTGATGGCGATCGCTTTTCTGATCGTCACGAGAGGTCAAAATATTGAGTTAAAAGGCAGTTCCGTGGGTACGGGAGCCTATCGTCTCCAAAATAAGTTATCTACCACTCTTTCCGCCCCAATTTTCCTGGAAACGGCTAACGGTGGCACAACCGCCCTTTTAACTCCCACCCTAACAGCGATGGCGACTCTTTCGCCCCAACGTCTTAGCTTGGCGGAAACCCTCGATAATATCAGTTATCGGGTCATTGGCCTCGGTTTTCCCCTTCTCACTATCGGTATCATCGCCGGAGCAGTTTGGGCCAATGAAGCTTGGGGTTCCTATTGGAGTTGGGATCCGAAAGAAACTTGGGCGCTAATCACTTGGTTAGTGTTTGCCGCTTATCTCCATGCCCGCATTACCCGGGGATGGCAGGGAAGAAAACCAGCTATTCTAGCAGCGAGTGGTTTTGTTGTGGTTTGGGTATGTTATTTAGGGGTGAATCTTTTAGGTAAAGGTCTTCATTCCTACGGCTGGTTTTTCTAAATCAGTTATAGGGGTGGGTTGTGGGGTGTGGGGTGTGGGAAGAATAAATAAAAATAATCTTCTGACGACCGACGACCGACTCCTAACCCCACCAACAAACTTTTTGCCGCAAACCATAAATAATTATAAGTAGGGAGGCACAATTATTTGTAGGATGGGTTAGCGGTAGCGTAACATAATCGGGCGTTGGGTTTCATGCTTCAACCCAACCTACGTTCATCTTATATTTAATTCCACCCACCCACTTAACTTCTCAAAAATTATAAAAAATGATCGAGCGGAAAACTACTATTAAAAATCTGGCTTTAATTGCCGGTGTGCATGGCAATGAACTAACTCCCGCTTATTTGGTTAAATACCTGCAAAAGTCACCTAATCTTATTGCTCGCAGCAGTTTTCAATCCCACAGTCTCATCGCTAATCCCTTAGCCCTAAAGCAACGGGTTAGATATATCGATACGGATTTAAATCGTTGTTTTAACCAGAAAGATTTAGTTAATCCCGATTGTCAGCAATACGAACAAAAACGAGCCAAAAAAATAGTTAAAGAAATCCGAGAAAAATCCATTGATTTATTAATCGATATTCACAGCACCACATCTAATATGATGCTGGCGATTATTTATTCTAATCCCCATCCTTGGCTATTAAAACTATTTACCTATCTGACTAAAATTAATCCTGAGGTGCGCTTAATTTATCATCCCGTCAGCGAGGAAGAAAATCATTTTCTGAAAGGAATTTGTCCCCTAGCTTTTACCCTAGAAATCGGTCCGGTTAACCATGGGGTCATCTGTCCCTATCTTTTTCGTCAAACCGAAACACTTATCTATCAAATCCTAGACTATATCGAACAGGAAAATTATCTCGCTGCCCATCTCGATACTTTCAGCGAATCCCTCACAGTTTACCAACGTTTAGGATCGATCGATTATCCTAGGGATGAACAGGGTGAAATTAAAGCCATGTTACATCCTCAGATTCTTCAACGAGATTATCAGGCAATTCAACCCAATCAACCGATTTTTCTAGGATTTGATGGTCAGGAAATTATCTATCGTGGTGAATCTGAACTATATCCTATCTTTGTCGGAGAATCTTCCTATAAAGAAAAAGGAATCGCCCTTTGTTGGACAGCCAAAAAACAAATTGATATTAATTAGTACTAGACAGTAGTTTTCTTGACAAAAAAACAGGTCTAAATAAGGGAAAAGCCACTATGACCTTTACTTCTGATTCTCTTTTAGCTGAACGTTACCAACTACAACAACGCCTAGGAAATACCGCTATCGGTCGTCAAACTTGGTTAGCTACCGATATATTATCCCAGGAATCGGTAATTATTAAACTCCTCGCTTTTAGTCCCCAGATGGAGTGGGAAGAATTAAAATTATTTGAACGGGAGTCCGCCGTTTTAGCTTCTCTCTATCATCCCCGTATTCCCCGCTATCGCGATTATTTTTCCCTCGATAAAAATCAAGGTGACGGGATTCCTTGGTTTGTACTTGTACAAGATTATATACCGGGAGAATCCTTAAGCGATCGCTTAGAAAGGGGGCAACGTTTCACCCCTACGGTAATTCGGAATATTGCCCAAGAAGTTCTCGAAATTCTCATTTATTTGCATGAATTATCGCCCCCAGTATTACATCGAGATATTAAACCTAGTAATTTAATTATTAACTCGGAAAATAACGTTTATTTAGTAGATTTTGGCGCAGTACAGTCCAGGGGTGCAGTGACAGGAGTTACTTTTACCGTGGTGGGGACGAGTGGTTATGCACCCCTAGAACAATTTTGGGGCCGGGCAGTTCCGGGTTCTGATTTATATGCCTTGGGCATGACTTTAATTCATTTATTGACGGGAATTGTGCCGATAGAACTGCCCCACCGCGAGTCTAAAATTCAATTTCGCCAACTGGTGACAATCGATGATGATTTAATCGATTGGTTAGAAACTATGACTGATATGGCGGTAGAAAAGCGGTTTAAAAGTGCCAGAGAAGCCCTAAAATTTCTTCAACATCCCTACCATCGTCAAGTATCAAGTTTAATCGATCCTAAGAAATTACCAAAACCTCCCCACAGTTCCATCCGTATCGCTAAACACCGGGATAATTTAGAGATTAATTTACCCCCCAAAATTAAGCTACCTTCCGATAAGCCTACCCTCTGGTCTTTGGCGATTGTCCTTACTGTCACTGTTTTTATCTCCCCGATTCTTACCTTTATTATAGCTCTAATTGGTTTTATTTGTTTGCGGGAGATGCAATTAATTCTTACCCCTCAAGAAGTTTTAATTAAATATAAACTCTTCAATTTTATCTACAAAAAATTTGCTTTTAAAACTCAAGATTTATGGGGTATTTTTCTTCATAGTAATGGCACAGAAGGTAACTATCAGATTCGTCTGCGGACGGCTAAAAATTATTATCTTATCGGTCAGAATCTCCGCGAGGATGAATGTCTCTGGTTAGGACAGGAAATCCAAGACTGGTTAAATTTTATCAAATATAGCGTTTCTCCTCAAGATGAAGTGTAACCTGACAGGGTATCTTCTCCTGACTTGAAAGAGGGTGTAGGGTGTGGGGTGTGGGGTGTGGGGTGTGGGGTGTAGGAAAGGAAACCTCTTTCATCTGTGGGGGTGAAAATTTTTTCATCGGGACTGACTACCCAAAAGGAGAACTTTGTACCTCACCATTAAGATAAATGAGAATCAATTCAAGAAATCCTAGGAATTAGTCGGTAGGCATTTTCCCTTTTTTAACCTTAATCTTGCAAAGATCACCCTATCTTGGTAGTATAATAACTGATTTACATTTCCTCGGCTACAGGACGGCAATTATTAAATCGGATTAGGAATTGCCAAAAGGCGGCCATGAAATGTTAGTTATTAGTGGAGAAGAAAAAATGAGCTCTGAAATTTACAAAAAAGTCAGCTTGTTGGTTTTGTATCAAGGGGTTTTTGATAATGCTATTGGCCAGGCATTTATTACCCTATTAGCTACGGATAATGTTGCCGATTTTCTCAAAGCTTATGGTCAATGGTTTCAAGCTTTAGCATCTAAAAATATCAGTTGGAATGATTTTCTAATCGAACAAATTCTCTTAGATGATAATCCCTTTAGTCAACAGGTACAGAAAAAAAGTGTTTGGGAGTTACCCGAATCTTTAATTAATGGCGTTAAACAGGATTTATCTATCCTCCAATCTCTTTATAACTCTAGCATTTATAGCTTAAGCAGTTCGACAATTTTTGAACAAATTAAATTTCTAATTTTCCCCGCTTGGGAAGTGGAAAATAAATTAGAAAGTTTGCTGCATTCCAGTTCAGATTGGACGGAATTAGTCGAAGATTTAGCCGATTATTATCGCAAATGTGGTACAGGAATTTTTGCCCGTTATCCAGCTTTAAGGTGGCAAGAAGGCAGATTACAAGGAATTACTCATCCCGATACCGTGCAGATTCAAGACATAGTCGGTTATGAAACGCCCAAGGAAACCTTGATTAAAAACACTGAGTTTTTATTGGCAGGTTATCCTGCTTTAAATGTCCTACTCTATGGCAGCCGTGGTTCTGGAAAATCCTCTCTAGTCAAGGGACTATTGCCAAAATATCATAGTCAGGGATTGCGCTTAATTGAAGTGGCAAAATCGCAATTAAAAGACCTACCATTAATTATTGAAATCTTGCGAGATTTGCCTCAAAAATTTATTATCTTTGTCGATGATTTATCCTTTGAAGAAGACGATGAAGCTTTTAAAGCTTTAAAGGTTATTTTAGAGGGAAGTCTCACCGCTAGACCGAAAAATGTCGTAGTTTATGCCACTTCTAATCGCCGACATTTAGTCAGAGAATTTTTTGCGGATCGACCGCAACCAAAAGATAGTGATGAAGTGCATAATTGGGACACAGTACAAGAAAAATTATCCTTTAGCGATCGCTTTGGTTTAACCCTCACTTTTGAACCAGCTAATCAAGAAAAATATCTGGAAATAGTGCGCCATTTAGCCAGTTTAGCTAAATTAAAAATTAGCTTAGAAGACTTAGAATTTCGTGCCAAACAATGGGCAACCCGACATAATGGGCGATCGGGAAGAACTGCTAGACAATTTATTGATTTTCTGCAAGGAGAATTAGGATTAAAAGGTAGCATTAAGTAAGTGGTTCTAATTAAATAGAAGATAGATTTTGCCTTTAATCCCCCCTTAATAAGGGGGGATATGACAATTTTTAACACCTACCTACTTAATTATGTTATGATCAAATAAAAGAAGCTCTAATCTGGAAAAATGTTGACTTCATCTCCCCCTAAAACCCTCAGCTTAGAAGAATATCGTAATTTAGAAACTAGAGCGGAAACTAAACACGAATATCACAACGGGGAAATTATCGAGATGACAGGGGGAAGCATCAATCATAATAGTATTCTCATTAATCTTATTGTCCTGCTAAAATTGGCTTTAAGAGGACCTAATTATCGTCTTCAATCTAGCGATCTACGTCTATGGATACCCCAATATAATCGCGGTTTATACCCAGATTTAATGATCATTGCTGGGGAACCATTATTTAGTGATAATCGCAACGATGAAATCTTAAATCCCTGTGTAATTATCGAAGTTTTATCCCCTTCCACCTCTAGTTATGATCGGGGTGATAAATTTCGTTATTATCGTTCTATACCCCAATTAAACCAATATCTTCTCGTCAGTCAAGGGGAGATATTAATAGAATCCTATAGCAAAACATCAGAGAATAATTGGTTACTGCAAGAATACACCCCAGCCAGGGGAATTATATCCCTAGATTCTTTAGGAATTAGCTTAAATATTGCCGATATTTACGAAGGAATTAATTTTAATTGAAGAATAATTGACGAATGATAACCTTTTTTTTCTGTGATCTAGGTTATAATCGGGAGGATTAAAAATTCTGTGACAGAGAAAATGCTAACTCGATCTCCTACCAAAACCCTCAGCTTAGAAGAATATCGTAGTTTAGAAACTAGAGCGGAAACTAAACACGAATATCACGACGGGGAAATTATCGAGATGACAGGGGGAAGCATCAATCATAATCGACTGGTACGCAATTTAATTCGCTTGTTAGACAATGCTTTAAGGAAAACTATTTATGAAGTCTTTCCCAGTGATTTGCGACTATGGATACCCCAATATAATCGCGGTTTATACCCAGATTTAATGCTCATTGCTGGGGAACCATTATTTAGCGATAATCGCAACGATGAAATTTTAAATCCCTGTGTAATTATCGAAGTTTTATCTCCTTCCACCTCTGGTTATGATCGGGGTGATAAATTTCGTTATTATCGTTCTCTACCCCAATTAAACCAATATCTTCTCGTCAGTCAAGGGGAGATACTAATAGAATCCTATAGCAAAACCTCAGACAATAATTGGTTACTGCAAGAATACACCCCAGCAAGGGGAATTATATCCCTAGATTCTTTAGGAATTAGCTTAAATCTTGCCGATATTTACGAAGGAATTGATTTTAATCTCAACTCCTAACTTTAGCTATCTTTTAAGAGGACGTACTAAAAACAATTTTACCATCTTTTACCGCCACTAAACGCAAAGTTAAGGGGCCAGCCGTATTAGTTTTACTAGCGGCAATCGCCTCAAGTGTCTCGATAGAATTACCCGACTTTTTGACTTGACCAATAAAGTTAACTACCGTAGTTAATAAACCATCTTCCACCTGAATTGACCCTAAAACTCCCGCACTTCTAGCGCGAAATTGAGCCGAAGCTAAGAGTAAATCTAAACGCTTTTGTAGGTCTTCTTCTGTCATATTTTGGGGATCAATGGAAACGGCAGCGATTACCTGTTTCTCCTCAAAAACTCTTTGATTGGGAACCACATCAGCAAAGACACGAATCTCGGTTTCTCCTAAGACATAATTACCTGCTGAAAGGATTCTCACCACATATTCTTTACCGTCCTGTAATTGTTGACTTAACTGTTCTACCTGTGCTTTTGTGATCTTAACTAAACGCTGGTCAAAATTAGGCTGATTCGGTTGGGTGGCACGGATAGCATTTATATTCGCTTCCCGCAATAACTTATCGATAACTGTGACAATAGCTTGGGGATCAACAATACGAAAAGCTCCAAAAGATAACACCTGTCCCCGGAAAATAGCGATTTGTTTTTCTCGCAATTCTTGATAGGTTTGATAGTATTGTTCTAAAACTTCCACTTCTCGCTTAAGAAAAGCCATTTGGGTTTCTAAATCTTTTAATTTTCCTTCGCGCTGTTCCAAAGCCAAATTTTTATCGACGATCGAGCTATCGAGTTCTCCAATGCGTTGATCGCGGCGATCAATTTCTAGCTGTAGGGTTTTTTGCTGGGTTTCCAACTGTTGAAGTCGCGCTTGTCTGGCCGTTAATAACTTTTGTTGATTAGCCAACTCTTTATCTCTAACTTGAACGGTGGTTTGTAGTTGATTGATCTGACTAGAAAGAATTGATTTTTGTTGGGACAATTGATCCCGTTGACTGCTTAACTGTGCCTTTTGATTAGTTAAAATAACTCGTTCATTATTTAAATTAGCCACTTCCTTGCGGAACTTTTCCAACTGTCCCGAAACTAATCGCAAACGTTGACGAGAAGCTTGATAATTTTTGTTAAGAACCTCTAGACGTTTCTGCACGGCTATCTGTTCACTTTTAGCCGTTTTTAACGCCTTTTCCACCTGATTTTTTTGTTCGGTGGTTTTTCTTACCTGACTTTCCAACTCCTTAATAGCTGCACGACGTTCATTTAACAGACGATCCAGTTCAAAAACCCCTTGACGCAGGGATTTACTAGAAGCAAACAAGACAATTAAAGTCGAACCGGCGATCAAAATTCCCGTTACAATCGTCATCAAAGTTGCGGTTTGTTTCGGACGCAGATTAAATAAACGCATCCTTTTCTTACCGATACGGCTCCCTATGCGATCGCCAACCGCCGCTATCAGACCACCTAAAACCACGATGGCCAAAACCAAAATATAAGCGCTAGTCATCCAGAATTTAAGTAAATTGTTGACTGAGAGCGACGGGATTATGGACGGTAATTTTCTTCTTGTAAATTGAGACCATTTCTTGATCCCGCAGCTCTCCCAATAAACGGGTGACAGTGACGCGGGTAGAACCGATCGCTTCTGCGATCGCTTGGTGAGACAATTTTAGATCCACCCGGATGCCATCGGTGGTGGGAACCCCAAAATCACGACAGAGAATTAATAAAAAACTTACCAAACGGGAACCCATATCCCGGTGAGCCAAGGTTTCGATCATCATTTCCGTTTGCAGAATCCGCGAGGACAAACCCTGCAGCATCAACATTGATAAATCGGGATTATTGCGGAGAGACCTTTCTACCTGATCGATCGGGGCCGAGAGTAATTCTACCGGAGTAAAAGCCACGGCATGATAAAAACGATCCGATCGCTGACCAGTGAGTAAAGATAGCACACCAAAGACGCTATTTTCCCGCAGCAGAGCCACGGTAATTTCTTCTCCCGCTTCATAGACTCGCGACAACTTAACGGCTCCTTTCAGCAAAAAATAGACTCTTTCGGCGGGATCTCCAGGGAAAAAGATCGTTTTGCCACGCTCGAACAATTCCACCACCGGGGGGAAATTGCCGCTGCCGATTCGACGGAACACATCTGCTAGGGGTTTATCTTGTATTAGGGATAAGTCCATCTCACATCCAAAAAAGGGGAAAATTGTTTTTATTATGCAACGAGTGTCACCTCTATTAAACATAACCGCTCCCTAAACTGGGAAAAGTTTTGGGCGCTTTTTGCCAGACAATGGGGGAGGGGTGATCATTGCTGCCCCTTTATCTGTATCCCTATTATACCGAATCTCGCTGGGGTCGGCTATTGGGGAGATTTTTGTAAGAGAAACGAGAACTATGTTAGATTTAACGGGAAAAAACGCCCTAGTGACGGGGATTGCCAATAATCGCTCGATCGCTTGGGGAATTGCCCAACAACTCCATCAAGCTGGTGCGAATATCGGTGTCACCTATCTCCCCGACGAAAAAGGCCGTTTTGAGAAAAAAGTGCGAGAATTGGCCGATGAACTTAATCCCGCTTTTTATGTCCCCTGCGATGTCCAAAATGACCAACAGGTAGAAGATACTTTCGCTACAGTGGCGGAAAAATGGGGCAAACTGGATATTTTGATTCACTGTCTCGCTTTTGCCGATAAAGAGGGTTTAACGGGCGATTTTACCGCCATCCCTCGGGAAGCTTTCACTAAATCCCTAGATATTAGCACTTTTTCCCTAACCCGTCTAGCTCGATCGGCTAAACCCTTGATGACGGAAGGGGGAAGTATTATCACTCTTACCTATCTCGGGGGTGTCAAGGTAATTCCTAACTATAATTTAATGGGGGTGGCAAAAGCTGGTTTAGAAATGAGTGTTCGCTATTTAGCCGCCGAATTAGGTGGTCAAAAGATCCGAGTTAATGGTATTTCCGCCGGTCCAATTCGCACCTTGGCATCTTCGGCCGTGGGGGGAATTCTTGATATGATCCATCATGTGGAAGAAATCGCTCCTTTACATCGCACGGTGACACAAATTGAGGTGGGAAATACGGCCGCTTTTTTAGCCAGTGATCTTGCTAGTGGTATTACCGGTCAGATTATTTATGTAGATTCCGGTTACGAAATTATGGGAATGTAGTTTTAAGTAGGTAGGTGTTAAAAACCATCAGCGCCCCCCTTATTAAGGGTAGTAGGGTTGATTCATGAATCAACCCTACAATGAATCAACCCTACTATGAATCAACCCTAGGGGCAAGGGGGGGTAAGATACCTGCCAAGAATAAAGAAAAATGGTATTAGTCCTGTCCAGTCAGGGTATAGGCTGCCCAATAGTAAGGATCGCTATATTCTGTTAGCTGATCTAGCCCTATTTTACCCAGAGAACAAATCGCCCACCCTCGGTCAGACTAAGCTTGATGGTCATCGGATTTAATGGCTACCGCTCGATCAAAGGATGCGATCGCTTCTTATAATCTGCCTAAATTCCTTAACGCATTCCCTCGCTCGTACCAAGCTTCATGGAAATCGGGTTTAATGGCTAAAGCTCGATCGTAGGATGCGATCGCTTCTGCCCATCTGCCTAAATTAGCTAACGCAATCCCTCGGTTGTACCAAGCTAGATGGTTATCGGGTTTAATGGCTAAAGCTTGATCCAAGGATGCGATCGCTTCTGCTAATCTGCCTAGATTAGCTAACGCAAACCCTCGGTTATACCAAGCTGGATGTAAATCGGGTTGAATTTCTAAAGCTCGATCAAAGGATGCGATCGCTTCTGCCCATCTGCCTAGATTAGCTAACGCATTCCCTCGGTTGTACCAAGCTAGATGGAAATCGGGTTTAATTTCTAAAGCTTTGTCGTAAGATGCGATCTCTTCTGCCCATCTGCCTAAATTAGCTAACGCATTCCCTCGGTTGTTCCAAGCTTCATGGAAATCGGGTTTAATGGCTAAAGCTTGATCGTAGGATGCGATCGCTTCTGCCCATCTGCCTAAATTACCTAACGCATTCCCTCGATTGCCCCAAGCTTCATGGTAATCGGGTTGAATTTCTAAAGCTTGATCGTAAGATGCGAGCGCTTCTGCCCATCTGCCTAAATTACCTAACGCAACCCCTCGGTTATACCAAGCTAGATGGAAATCGGGTTTAATGGCTAAAGCTTGATCGTAAGATGCGATCGCTTCTGCCAATCTGCCTAAATTACCTAACGCATTCCCTCGTTTGCTCCAAGCTAGATGGTCATCGGGTTGAATTTCTAAAGCTCGATCGTAAGATGCGATCGCGCCGATAAAATCCCCATTCATGTATTTCTGGGTTCCTTGCTCAAACCAGAATTCGGCATCCTGAACAATCGGGGTATTATTAGCGGTGGATAGTCTTTGAGTTGTTGAAGTTTTCCCTTGATTCAAAAGTTGATAGAATTTTTGGACTTCCGTTAAATCCGTCTCCTTTGAGCCTAGATTTTCCCCATCCACTCTGCCTAAATTCCTTAACGCATTCTCTCGGTTAGTCCAAGCTTGATGTAAATCGGGTTTAATGGCTAAAGCTCGATCGTAGGATGCGATCGCTTCTGCCCATCTGCCTAAATTACCTAACGCAACCCCCCGGTTAGTCCAAGCTAGATGGAAATCGGGTTGAATTTCTAAAGCTTGATCGAAGGATGAGATAGCTTCTTCAAACCTGCCTAAATTATCTAACACAATCCCTCGGTCGCTCCAAGCTGGATGAAAATCGGGTTTAATTTCTAAAACTCGATCATAGGATGCGATCGCTTGTTCAAATCTGCCTAAATTAGCTAACGCAATCCCTCGGTTGTACCAAGCTAGATGGTCATCGGGTTGAATTTCTAAAGCTTTGTCGTAAGATGCGATCTCTTCTGCCCATCTGCCTAAATTACCTAACGCATTCCCTCGGTTGTACCAAGCTTCATGCTTATCGGGTTTAATTTCTAAAGCTTTGTCGTAGGATGCGATCGCTTCTGCCAATCTGCCTAAATTATCTAACGCAATCCCTCGGTTGTTCCAAGCTTCATGGTAATCGGGTTTAAATTCTAAAGCTTGATCGTAAGATGCGATCGCTTCTGCCAATCTGCCTAAATTACCTAACGCAATCCCTCGGTTGTACCAAGCTTCATGCTGATCGGGTTTAAATTCTAAAGCTTTGTCGCAGGATGCGATCGCGCCGATAAAATCCCCATTCGTGTATTTCTGGTATCCTTGCTCAAACCAGAATGCGGCATCCTGAACCACTTCCGTTAAATCCGTCTCCTTTGAGTCTAGATTTTCCTCCTCCACACCGGAAACATCCCTCACCGCGTCGCGTAACTGGAGGCTAATCCGTTGGGACACTTCCCCCAGATTTCCCGTCATCACCTTCCCTAAAGCCGCCAGATCCCGCCCCAAAGTTTGATAATCTTCTGGATACTGTAGCCATTCCTCGCTTTTGACCCCTAGCCACTGCGCCAGCTTTTTATCGTCACAATGGCGACTGTGTAGCCATTCCCGTAACCCGTCGGTAGTGGTTCCCGCTGCCACCTGCTCGAATAACCCCATCAATATCCCTTCATATTCCCCATCGCTGGGTTCTGGAGGAGTATTTTCGACTTTTTTGAGGTTAATTGCCTTTGGACTGCCAATAAAGAGCGATTTTAGCCAATTCCAGAGCTTTTTTAGTAAGGATAGCATCGGAGAAAGGGGGAAAGAAGATAAGAAAATTATATCTCTACTGGCGAAAGTCGTCCCTTTCGGGGTTCATACTCGTCCTCTAATAGCCAATTTTCCGCTTCCTCGTAACTCGCACCGGTGAATACCACCTGATAACCCTCAGAGGGATCGTACACGTGATAGTTTCCTGAAGATTCAGCGAGTAAAAGCAAGATATAGGGAGGAGATATCAGCGTATCGATCCAAACCTCGGCAAAATTCCAATTATTATCGGCTAGGTTGGCTGCAGGGGATAACGTGATAGCGGTTTTCTGCATCGATCTAATTTTTTCTAGAATGGGGAGAAAAGTAATTGCCATCGATTCATGATTCAGAGTATCTCGTCCTCTTGGTTGTCTGAGTATTCCTCGGTAGTTGCCGCAGGAATTTGCGCTATTTTAGTCTTTTTTGGTTGGTTATGCCTACACTTTAATCTGATCGGCCCGGCTTTTATCCTACTAGCGATCGCATATCTGGTGGGAGGATACGAGAGTACCCAAGCAGGATTAACGACTTTATTCGAGGAAAAAGAACTGGATGTGGACCTGTTAATGATTGTAGCGGCGTTAGGGGCGGCGATTTTGGGACTCTGGGATAGTAATTACTATCTAATCATCGATGGAGCCGTTTTAATCCTGATTTTCGCTATTAGTGGTGCTTTAGAACAGATTGCCATGGCGAAAACCGATCGCAATATTCGTTCTCTCATGGCGATGACTCCCGATACTGCTAGATTAATCACGGGAGACAGGGAAAAAGAGGTTCCTATCAAGCAATTACGGATCGGTGACACAGTTTTAGTCAAACCGGGTGAATTAATCCCCATTGACGGCATTATTATGGAGGGAAACAGTCCCATTAATCAAGCGCCAATTACGGGAGAATCCCTTCCCGTGGATAAAACCATCGGTGAAGAAGTCTTTGCGGGAACTCTCAACGGTGCGGGAGTGCTACGTTTAAAGGTGGAAACTCCCCCCGAAAGTCGCTTAATTGAGAGGGTGATTCGTTTGGTAGAAAAAGCGCAAAATGAATCCCCTCCCTCCCAAGAGTTTATCGAAGGTTTCGAGCGGGGTTATGCGAAAATTATCGTGATTTTGGGCTTAATTTTCGGGATTTTACCGCCTTTTTTCTGGGGTTGGACCTGGGAAACCACTATCTATCGGGCCTTAATTTTTCTCGTGGTGGCTTCTCCCTGTGCTTTAATGGCCTCGATTATGCCAGCTTTGTTATCGGGTATCGCTAACGGGGCAAAACAGGGGATTTTATTCAAAAATGGCGCAAGATTGGAGATGATCGGCCGCATACGAGCGATCGCTTTTGATAAAACCGGCACTCTCACCCTTGGTAAGTTGCAAGTGGTGGAAATTATCCCTATCCATGCAGTCAGTGAAAATGAGGTGTTAGCGGTGGCTGCATCCCTAGAATCCTGTTCCGAACATCCCATCGGATCCGCTATTACCGCCACAGCCAGGGAACGTGGTATAAATTTCTTCAGTGCTAATCAGGTGCAAGCGGTATCGGGACGGGGTATCACGGGAAAAATTGCCGATAAGTCGGTATCTGTGGGCAATTTTGCCTATATTCGTGACCATATTGCTGATCTTGACCAGAATATCCTAGCTATCCGCGAACGTTTACAAAAAGAAGGCAGAACCCTGGTCTGGGTAGTACAAGAGAATCAGATAATCGGGGCGATCGCTGTGGCCGATACCCTTCGGGAATCGGCAGTTAATCTGGTGAAGCAGCTAAAAAAGATCGGTATCGAACATATCGTTTTAATTACGGGTGATAATCAACAAAGTGCCGATAAAGTCGCTGAAAAACTCGGTATTGAGGAAGTTTACGCTGATTTACTGCCCGAAGATAAGTTAAGCGTTATCCAAAATCTGCAAAAAAAATATCACACTGTCGCTATGGTGGGGGATGGCATTAATGACGCGCCCGCTTTAGCTATGGCTAATGTGGGGATTGCCATGGGAAAAGCTGGTAGTGATGTCGCTTTGGAAACGGCCGATATTATCCTTATGTCCGATAATTTAGCCAAAATTCCCAGCGCGATTAACCTTGGTCGTCGTGCCAATCGCATCGTTAAACAGAATATCACCTTCGCCCTCGCGTTTATCGGCATATTGCTAATAGCCAATTTTGCCGGTGATATAACTTTACCTCTGGGTGTTATCGGTCATGAAGGATCGACGGTATTAGTGACTCTAAGCGGTTTAAGATTGTTCAAATAGGGATAAAAATACAGAGAACTATGGGCGAAATCCAGGCAATCCGAGGCACAAAAGATATTTTACCGGCGGAGGTCGGTTACTGGCAGTGGTTAGAGGAAACTGCCAGCAGAATTTTAGGGACTGCGCTGTATCAAGAGATACGAACTCCCATTTTTGAACAGACACAACTTTTTGAACGGGGTATCGGGGAAGCGACGGACGTGGTAGGTAAAGAAATGTACACTTTCCTTGATCGCGGTCAACGTTCCCTGACTTTGCGACCAGAGGGAACGGCTGGGGTCGTTCGCGCCTATATTGAACACAAATTACAGGCCGCCGGAGGAGTACAAAGACTCTGGTATAAGGGGCCGATGTTTCGTTATGAACGTCCGCAAGCGGGTAGGCAGCGACAGTTTCATCAAATTGGGGTCGAATTGTTGGGAAGTGATGACCCTAGGGCGGATGTGGAAGTAATTACCCTTGCCAGCGAGATATTAAAAGCTGTGGGGCTAGAAAACCTAAAATTAGATATTAATTCCCTGGGAAATGCCCAAGATAGGCAAAATTATCGTCAGGCCCTGCTAGATTATTTGACTCCCTACAAAGCTGATTTAGACGCGGATTCTCAACAGAGATTAGAAAAAAATCCCCTGCGAATTTTGGATAGTAAGGACGAGAAAACCAAAATTATCTGTGAGAATGCACCCAGTATTCTTGAACATATCGGCAGTGATTCTCAAAAGCATTTTGAACGGGTGCAATCTTTACTAACCGATTTGGGAGTTATCTATAATCTTAATCCCTGTTTAGTGCGAGGATTGGACTATTACACCCATACGGCCTTTGAAATTCAGTCCGATGATTTAGGCGCTCAAGCTACGGTTTGCGGTGGGGGTCGTTATGATGGTTTAATAGCTCAATTAGGTGGTCCAGACACACCAGCAGTGGGTTGGGCGATCGGTTTAGAACGTCTGATTATATTATTACAACAAAAGCAATCTTTATCTTTTTTGGTTCCCGATTTTTATCTCGTCTCCAAAGGAGAAAAAGCTGAGGCACGCAGTGCGGTGTTAGCGCAGCAATTACGCGGATTGGGGTTTAGCGTCGAGTTAGACTTAAGCGGCAGCGCTTTCGGAAAACAATTTAAACGGGCCGATCGAGCTAAGGCCGTGGGCTGTATAATTTTGGGGGATGCTGAGGCTGAAAATGGCACGGTACAACTGAAATGGATGGCCACCCAAGAACAAATTAGTCTAACCCAAGCGGATTTATTGACACAAGCAAGGGAATTAAAAGCGCAAATCTCTCGGCACAAATCCTAAGTTTTAGCGTCATGGCCAAACATTAGGCCTAGGCTAAGATTATGGAATTTATACTGCAAAAACAAGGGGAGAATCACGGAAGCACAATTTCTAATAATTCTCTAGAAATTGTCTCGGGAAACTATCGTCTCTTGGCCCGTCTGGATTCTCCTTTTGCTCATATTGAAGTGCGTATCGATTACGAATCTCCCGAAAGTAGCGAACGATATACCCATTATTATCGATCGGATGCCGGAGGTTGGCTGGAAATTTTTTCCTATCGAGATTTAGGAATAGGTAGCTGGAAAATTCGCTGTTATGGGGATATTCTGGCAGAATTGGGGGGGCAAGGTTGGCAAGAAATGTTAACTTTAATTGTTACTCCTGTTAAGAGCAATTATCTGGCTCAATTAGAACAGTTAATTAAAACCGAAATTGAACCTTTATTAGCACTAGAATACTCTCCAGAGATGGTAAAATTAGAATTGGCTGATTTAACCAATAATTCTGCCTTTGTTTTTGATTTATGCCTACCAGAGGAAACAATGACTGCTGGGGAAGGGGTAACTCTAGAACTGCCGGAACCTGCTAATATGAAAAAGAGCCTTCAAAGTTTATCTAATCGCAATTCTACACCCCTACCCCCGAAAATATCCGGTTCTAATTCTCGCCGAAAATCACCGCAACTGCCCCCAATTCCTAAAAATAAATAGGGTTTGCTGAATAAATGTGAAATATAGACGAGGTAAGGGTTTTATACCGCACAGAAAACGGGTTTCTCCGAGAAACCCGTTTTCTACCTACTCATGCACTCATGCAAAAAGGGGGAATACATAATCAGTTTTTAATAACTGGATTTAGTATAAGAGTGCAATCGCTGCAAAAAAGAAATAGTTTAGCGAGTTAAAACCTGATTTTTGGTTAAATCTTCAAATCCGATTGGATTTGTTTGACATTAAACAAAAAGAGAGCGAGCAAATTGAAAAAATTCTTCCGTCCCCTACAACAGTAATTACGAGCAAGGGAGGGAGTTAATCAGACTCTTAAAAACTGATTTGGTATTAGCTAGGGTTTAACCCTTCTTTAATCTAGTGAGGCAGCAACTTAAACCTAAGATTTTTTCAAGAACTTCTGACGAACTCGCGAGATTAACAGGTCTAATTCTGGTAACTTCAATAACATCGCACCGAGGAGGAATAAACCCACCGCTACGGTCGAGGCTAAACCTAACTGTAATAATTGTAGGAAAATATTACCAGCACCGAAAACCTTTTCCCATCCCCAACTAGCACCCCAACTAGCAACACCAGAAAGTATTGTAATTACCGTTAATCCCAATAAGGATAAACCCCATTCTCCTAGAGGTAAACCCCCTAAACGACGATTTAAAATCACCGTAAAAATGCCCATAGAAAGGATATTAACCCCCACGGTTGCTAAAACAATCCCCGGAGTACCAAAAGGTTTATACAAGAGGAAATCAAGGACACCATTGAGAAAAATATTCACCATACTCACCTTAAAGGGAGTGTCACCATCACCCAAAGCATAGAACACTCGTACCAAAACATCGCGGCCGAGATAGAAAAACATCCCGAAACCGTAGGCCATTAATACGGGAACCACCTGTTCCGAGGCAGCCAGATTAAAGGCACCCCGTTGATAGATAACTCGCACTACCGGGAAAGCGAGGGCGATAAAGATAGCGGTGAAAGGTAACATGGTTAAAGCCGTCAATAATAAACCCTGACGGATTCTTTGCTTCAATTCTCCCCAATTTTCTGGTTCCGTCAGTCGAGAAAATATCGGCATAAACGGTACGAGAATCATGTTAGACATGATGCCCAAGGGCGTGAGAACGATAAAACTGGCGTAACGCATGGATGCGGCGGCATTTTCGATAAAAGAAGCGAAAAAGAGGTCAGTATAAACGTTAATATGCAACATTCCCGAAGATAAGGTCGCCGGAATCATCACCCGCAACACCTCCGACACCCCCGGAATCCGCCAATCCCAACGAAATGTTAATTTTCCTAAACCTGCCTTGACTTGCGCGCCCACTTGTGCTAACCATTGCCAGAGCGCCCCGACGAGAGTACCGCCGGCGAGGACAAAACCTCCCAGTTGAATGTATTGCGGATTATCAATGCGATCGCCAAGAAACCAGGCCAGCAAACCGACCCCGATAATCACCGCCAAACTGGAAAAAAGCGGACTGAGACTCGGTAGCCAGTATTGATCCGCCGCGTTGAGAGTACCGAAACCGATGCCAATTAAACCGGCTAAAACCGCCATGGGGGCCATAATTTGCAGTTGTTGAATGGCCATGCTGCGGGTGGCGGCATCTAAACCGGGAGCGAGAACATCGATAAAAATATTGGCAAAAACGATTAAAAAGACGGTGACAGCTAATAAAATCGCGCTGACTAGGGTGGTAATAGTCTCGACAATCGGCGCGGACTCGGATTTATCTCTTTTGGCCAAAACACTGACCAAAGCGCTATGAAAGGGGCCGTTAATGCCACCGAGGAGAATTAACAGAAAACCGGGGATAACGTAGGCAAAAGCGTAGGCGTTCACCACCGGCCCGACACCGTAGGCAGCGGCGATTACCTGTTCGCGGACTAAACCAAAAACCTTACTGATTAAGGTGGCAACGGCGACAATTCCGGCAATACCGGCTAAGGAACGGGTAGCTTTCTTAGTAATGATGACACCTCGAAAGAAAACAACTGCATTGATCGATTCTACCCGTTTCTGTGTTCCCGTAGAAAAGCGCTCTCTAGTTGTCAAATTTAATTTGACTTGAATGTATAACACCCATTTCCCCACACAGATTTATAGAGAGCGTTTCTCATAAAGATGAAGTATAAGCTAATTCGGTATCGACGATCGACTCCCACCTGAGCATTAAGATAACTGTTATCAGTAATTATTGAGAAAATAAATCTCCATACTTAATTTCCTCGTGGCACAATAGAGACAAAGTATAAAAAACTTAACAATAAGGAGGGGTTCGATGGTTGCTACACCAGTCAAAACAAAACGTCTTACCGTGCAGGTGGCCAATCTCACCGCAGACACCACCGCTATTCGTTCCCTCGATTGGGATCGCGATCGCTTCGATATTGAATTCGGATTACAAAACGGGACGACTTATAACTCCTATCTGATTCGTGGGGAAAAAATCGCCCTTGTGGATACCTCTCACGAAAAATTCCGTCAACTATATTTTGATAGCCTCAACGGATTAATTAACCCCCAAGAAATTGATTATTTAATTATCAGTCATACCGAACCCGATCACAGTGGGTTAGTCAGAGATATATTGCAACTTGCCCCCAATATTACCGTGGTTGGGGCGAAAGTAGCAATTCAGTTTTTAGAGAATTTAGTTCATCATCCCTTTCAACGTCAACTGGTCAAAAATGGCGATCAGTTAGACCTAGGCAACGGTCACATTCTCGAATTTGTTAATGCTCCTAATTTACACTGGCCCGATACTATTTTTACCTACGATCACGGTTCGGGAATTTTATTTACCTGTGATGCCTTCGGAATGCACTACTGTTCCGACGATCTTTACGATGAGCAATTAAGTGTTATTGAACCGGATTATCGTTTCTATTATGAATGTTTAATGGCTCCTAATGCTCGTTCGGTACTAGCGGCGATGAAAAGGATGGAACCCCTGGGTAATATTAATCTCGTGGCTAATGGTCATGGACCGGTATTAAAACATAATATTACCGAATTATTGACCCATTATCGTGATTGGAGTCAGGCACAAACTAAGGGAGAAAAAACCGTCGCTGTTTTCTATATTTCCGACTATGGTTATAGCGATCGCCTCTGTCAATCGATCGCCAAAGGTATTACTAAAACCGGTGTGGCCGTAGAAACTCTAGACCTGAAATCCGCCGATCCCCAAGAGGTAAAAGAATTAGCTTCTTCTGCGGTGGGAATCGTCATCGGTACTCCCCCCGTTTCTGGTATTAATGCCCAAGAAATTACAGGTAATCTAGGCACAATTCTCGCCTCGGTTAACCCCAAACAATACCTCGGAATGTTTGAATCACAAGGGGGTGATGATGAACCGATTTTACCTCTATTTAATAAGTTTCGTGAAGTTGGTTTAACCAAAGCTTTCGATCCCATTCGTAGCACAGAAACTCCTAACGAGAGTCTCTATCAACGCTGTGAAGAAGCGGGTACAGACATGGGACAACTATTAACCCAAGAGGTAAAAGTTAAACAAAGAAAATCCCTCGATACTGACCTGGATAAAGCCATCGGACGGATTAGCGGTGGTCTATATATTATCACCACCAAGAAAGGAGACAGAAGCGGAGCAATGGTCGCTTCTTGGGTGACGCAAGCAAGTTTTGATCCGCCCGGTTTTACCGTTGCTGTGGCCAAAGATCGGGCGATCGAGTCTTTAATGCAAGTGGGGGATCAATTCATTTTAAATATTCTGGAAGAAGGCAATTATCAAACCCTGATGAAACACTTTTTAAAACGTTTCGGACCGGGGGAAGATCGTTTTGCAGGAGTCAATACTCGCACCGCTAATAATGGTTCGCCGATTTTAGCCGATGCCCTCGCTTATTTAGAATGTGAGGTAGTTAGTCGTATGGAATGTGCTGACCACTGGATTGTTTACAATAAAGTCACCGATGGTCGCGTTTCTAAACCTGATAGTTTAACGGCTGTTCACCATCGCAAAGTCGGTAATTATTATTAGGATTCTTGCTTGATTTGACTGGTTGAGAAAATACAGATCAAGATGCTTGCTCTCAGCTTTTGAGATGGTTTAACCTCTCAACCAGTTAGGAGCTGCTGAAAAGGTTTGCTGGTGGGGGCAGGGTGTGGCCCCCCCAACCCCCACCCCCCCCCGACCCCTCCGATGTCGGGGGGGCAAGGGGGGGTAGGAGCAATAGATAATCAGTTTTTAATAACCGGATTTAGTATCACATCTGATCACTGACAACTTACCCACTGATAACTGATCACTGATCACTGATAACTGATCACTGTTCCTATTGACTAATACCCGCAGATTTAAGGGCTTTTTCCATTAAAATTACATGGGTACTGCTTTCCTGTCCCTGGTTGGCAGCACGACGCTGAATATAACTGCCATCGGATTGTAATTCCCATGCTTGTCGGTTATCTGACAACATGATGCCGAGAATTTCTTCCAGTTCCTTGGCGATCGCTGGTTCATCGATGGGTGTCACTGCCTCCACGCGACGAGTCAGGTTCCGCGTCATCCAATCGGCGCTACCAATATAAACCTCCTCCTGACCACCATTGTAGAAGTAAAAAATGCGGGAATGTTCCAAAAAGCGGCCGATAATGCTAATTACTCGGATATTTTCGCTCACTTCCGGCAATCCGGGACGTAAACAACAGATACCACGAATAATTAAGTCAATCTGCACGCCAGCACGAGAAGCGGCGTATAAAGCTTCTATAATCGGTTTATCGACAATAGAGTTCATTTTTGCGACAATGCGCCCCGTACCGCCATTTTTACAGTTTTTGGCCTCGCGATCGATCATTGCTAACATCCGTTTTCGCAAACTCACCGGGGCAATTAAAAGTTTGCGATAGGATTGCTGACGGGAGTATCCGGTCAGAAAGTTAAATAAATCGGTGATATCTGCCCCCAAATCCTCGCGACAGCTAAGTAAACCCAAATCAGTGTATAATTTAGCTGTTTTTGGGTTATAATTACCCGTGCCAATATGGAAATAACGACGGATTTTATCCCCTTCTTTTCTGACCACGAGAACCACTTTCGTATGGGTTTTTAGACCAACTAAGCCATAAACAACGTGAACTCCGGCTTGTTCGAGCTTTTTCGCCCAAGTAATGTTATTTTCCTCATCAAAGCGAGCTTTTAGTTCCACTAACGCCGCTACCTGTTTACCATTTTCCGCCGCCGCAATCAGGGAATTGACAATCGGGGAATCTCCGGAAGTACGATACAAGGTCATTTTAATCGCTAAAACATGGGCATCATGGGCAGCCTGGGCGATAAACTGTTGTACCGAGGCACTAAAGGAATGGTAAGGGTGATGAACGAGAATATCGTTATTGCGAATTAAAGTAAAAATATCTTCGCCATCCTGTTCTAGGATCCCGTCTTCGTTACCGTCAACTATTTCTCGCAATCCCTGTAAAACCGGTGGGGTGACAGGATTCCACGGCGGATCTTTCAGTTCGGGACAGGGTAAAGACAGAAAATAAAATAAATCCTTGTGTCCTAGCAGTCCATCCACATCGTAAACATCGATCTCCTCAAGTCCCAGATCGCGCATGATCCGGTTTTTAATATTGCTAGGGGTAGAACTGTGAATTTCCAGACGTACTGCCGATTTACCGATGCGGCGCTTGCGTACTTCTTCCTCGATCGCTAATAATAAATCATCGGCCTCATCTTCTTCGACGGAGATATCGGCGTTGCGCGTCACCCGAAAAGGATAACATTCTTGAATGATCATGCCGGGGAAAAGTGCCTCTAAATTGTGCATTACCACCTGTTCAAGCGGTACTCCCGTCCAAATCGAAGCTTTTCCGTCTTGGTGGCGTAATTCTTTGGATAATGCCAGAAAACGGGGGAAAACCTGCGGTACTTTCACCCTGGCAAATAGTTCTTTATCGGTGTCGGGATCGCGAACGACTACGGCTAAATTGAGACTAAGATTAGAAATGTAGGGAAAAGGATGACTAGGATCCACCGCTAGAGGAGTTAAAACGGGGAAAATATTTTGTTCAAAGTAATCGTGGAGATAATTTCGCTGTTCTTGATGTAAATCCACATAGTTAATCAGATGAATTCCCTGTTCTACTAAGAGATTTTTTAGGGTGTGTTCAAAAAGACGATCCTGCTGTTGCACAAGGGGACGCAGACGCTTACTTATCTCGGTTAGCTGTTCCGAGGCAGTCCGGCCATCGGCACTTAAAACGGCTACATTTGCCTCTACCTGTTGTTTAAGAACTGCCACCCGTACCATAAAAAATTCGTCGAGATTGGCACAAAAAATGGCGGTAAATTTTAATCTTTCTAGTAGGGGAGTCCGAGGATCAAGTGCTTCATAAAGCACGCGACGATTAAATTCTAACCAGCTTAATTCTCGGTTAAAGTAATATTGCGAATCTTTAAGATCGATTTCGGAAGTTACGGTAGAAGCTTTAGCCATAGAGTCTAATACCTAAATAATAGATTAAACAGTTAGTAAGAAGCCACTCAAGTCTAAATTTGACTATTTTTGGCGTTTTTTTAGGCTACACTGCCCCAGATTAACCAAAGTTACCCCGATTATCTTGGATGCTAATCCTACTGATTCTAGCCTGACTGGGGAAAAAATCAATTTATTAACAGGTTAAGAAATCAATCCCGACAGATCAAGGTTAAATTAATCTTTCAGTGAAATTAGAGTGCCAGGAAGAACAATAGGCATAATTTGCTGAGAATATCGTCTTTAAAGCCCCGCCTTGATTATAACACAAAGTCGAGCCGAGCCGATTTGTTAAATATATCATCTCCAACTTCAGGCAATAAGCTGAATCAGAATATTTTATCAGGATGATGATTAGATTGCCCTGGGTCAACATTGATTGACAGATTCTTTTTTGCTGCCCTAATTTCAGCAAAGTTTCTCTAATATCTTTGGGGAAAGCTTGAATTTTTTCTTCCCTTCCTCGTTCTTTTAATAATTGATCGAAAGCAACAGATTTAATTAACATCGTTTCCCCATCATGTTCATCGGTCAAAAAGAGATTATTACTGTCGGGAATTTTCTGTTCTATTCTCAAAAAATCTGCATCTAAGCAACAACTCGCCGAAACTTTTCTTCTCTAAGATGGATAATGCTTTGATAGCATTATTTTTATTAGAGGCAATTGTCAGCCTAACCTCTTGCTCATTTAAATCGCTCATAAATAAGTCTATCACTATAGCCTTCAACAATTAAAAACACTCCCTCATGATCCTGCCATAGTAAACGAATGCTATTAGCAATTCTGTCAGGTGTTATCTGATCTTTTATCTTTGTTTTCGTTTCTCTAATTCAACTGTCAAATCCCAACGTTCATTAAGTAGCCATGACAATATCTAACCCAGAAAGTTTCCTGATTTCCTGTAAGTCTTTGAAAAATTACTGCTGCCAGAAAATATGAAGTGATATTTCTAGGTTTAATTCAATTGGTCAATATTTTTAGCCTGAAACCTGATTATTCACTCCTAATTTTTATTTTCCTAATCCGAGTTTTCTGGTTACTTTTTGCCAAAAGGTTGGGGTAGGTGGTTGATAGGGTTTGAGAGTATCGGTAAAAACAGGACGTTGACTAGGTTCGTAGAGATAACGATAGTGTAAGAAAATATCCCGATAGGGAAAATCGAGATTTTCACCACTACAAAGTCGCGTGAACAGAGAGGAAGATAAACCAATGTAGTGAATATATGTCAAGCGTTTGCCTCGATCATAAAGAATATTATCTAAAGCCTGAAAATGGGGAGAGGTGACACAGCAGCCGGTGCGTTCTTCTTTAGGCAATTGAAGGGCTAGATTATATATAGAAAAATTTGATCGCATCATCATATAATTTAACAGAGGTTGATCTACTGCCATAGGATAAACTATTTCTGCTTCTCCTGCTCGCAATTGTTCTATGAGCCAATCTCGCTGATTTTCAGCAAATAAACCTTTTTTCGAGGCATAAAAACCCGAACAGAAAATTTCTTGGTTAAGACGTTCTTGGGGAAAGATTTCTAATAATTTTGGGGAAGTAACTTCATAAACGTGGGTGATATCTTTGTGCTGAAAATCGTAAACCACACAATCATAATTATCTAACTGTGCAAAAACCCGATCTAAGGGACTCATCAATAGGGTATCACCATCCATGTAGATAAAGCGATCGAACGGCCCGTCAAAGGCACAATAACGACGATGGGTACCAAAACGATGATAACCTTTACTACCAGCCTTTAACCAGCGTTCTTTAGCCGTAGGATGGGGTTCCCAAGCCGATTTAGCGAAATTATCCCAGAGATCGATCACTTCTCGCTCATCAAACAACTGTACGTTAGGACGTTGAGCAATTTCCGCCTTGATACGTTCGGTGTTGTCATCGTAGGGATAGACACAAACAGGAAGATCTTTTCCCCCATTTACCTCAATGCTGTTGAGTAGGGCGACTAATTGATCGTAAATGCGATCGTTGGCTAGGGTGCAGATACCGTCCATAAGTGATCCCAAGGAAAAAATCAAAACATATTATCTTTGCCGTTAGTTTAGCTTATTTTGGTCGATAAATTTGGCTAATTTGAGATGTGGTGATCCAGAAGCAGTGATACTAAATCCCGTTTAAATGGATGTTCTGCTTCTCAAAAGCTGTTTGGATAAGATAAGATAAATCCTTTTTTCTCTTATACTTAAGATATTTATGGGCATTGACAATTCTAATCGCTAATTTCTAGGCTTTCTCCTAGACTATGCCACTGATAATCTCTCGCCGATAACCGATAACTGTTCACTGAATCACAGTCCCCCCAGCACCGCACACCACCCGAAAACCGAGAATGTTGTCGTTGATGAAGCGGCGGTTGCAGTAGTAGCGGCAAGCGGAACGGCAGAAAGGCGGATTGAAGTACCAAGAACCGCCCCGCAGTACTTTAGTAGTATATTTGTTCTTGCTAATCCAAGCACTCCCATCAGTGGGTGCGCCTTGATAATTAGGGTGATAATCGTCCTCGCACCATTCCCAAACGTTTCCGTGCATATCGTACAGACCAAAGGCATTAGCTACCTTAAAATAGCCTACTGGTGTCGTCTGTTTTCGATCGATGCCTTTTGGTCCCCTTCCATAATTCCCTGGATAAACTTTTTGGTCTTTTTCCCAATCAGTTCCTCTGTAATTAGCCAAATCTGTGGTAATCGTCTCCCCAAAATGAAAAGCGGTTGTTGTCCCCGCTCTACAGGCATATTCCCATTCTGCCTCACTCGGTAGCCGATACTCCCGTTTTGTTTCCCTTGATAATCGTTTACAGAATTCTGTTGCTTGCTCCCAGTTGACTCGTTCTACGGGTCTTGTCCATCTATCCTGCTCTTGATATGGCTTTTTGAAGTGGGAAGGCTCTAGTTCTAGATCGATGTCTATTTTAGCAGTTGCGGCGATCGCTCGCCACTGTACTTGGGTGATGGGATAGCGTCCCATGAAAAAAGCTGAAATATTAACGGTGTGTTGAGGACTTTCTCTTTGGAAATAGTCTCGATCGTATTCTTTACAGAGTCTTTCTATTTCTTGATCTGGGGTTCCCATCTGAAAGGAACCGCTAGGGATAAGCATCATGTCGAGATTAATCCCTTCCCCTAAATTCTCGCTGTAATATTGTGCTTCTCGTTGCTGTCGTCGAAGGATTAATTTAGTCATTTTTTAACAAGGATTGGTGCAGGTAATGCTCACCTATACAAATGTTTGGCTCTCTTAGGTTTGGTGGGTAAAATGTATTCTAAGATATAGTCTTGCTGGCGAGGGAGTGGAAGGAACCACAAAGACACAGAGGACACAAAGATCGATCATAATGTAAGTTAAACTTATCACACAGAACCTAGAAGAGCCAAAAATAGGCAACTTCAAGCAGGATAAGGACTAAAGTTTCCTCGGAACTCTTTCTTAAGACTATCATCCCTTCTAGAAAAGCAACTAAAAAATATCTCGGAGATAAAAATAATCATGACTAAGTTAACTCCTGAAGAAAAAGATATCCTCGAATCCTATAACAATGATGAGTGGGTTTCTGTGGCAACGCCGGCTAGAATGGCTGAGTTGAAGTCCTATGCTAAGGAGACGCTGACTCAAGATAAAAAAATTACTTTACTTCTGTCTTCCCTAGATTTGGAAGCGCTTCAAGCTAAGGCAATAGAGGAAGGTATTCCCTATCAAACACTTATCTCTAGCATCCTACACAAATATGTTACCGGTCGCCTCGTGGAAAGTTCGAGTTAGTTTTTGTTGTTGGTAAAATGAATCTTCCCAACTTGTGATCGTCAACTGTAGATGTCTCAAAAAATGTCTTAATTATCATCATAATGTAGGGGCGCATCGTGGTCAGTGAGTTTATCGAACTGCGTGCGCCCAAATCCCCAAAAAAAACCAAAAAAACCCAAATCCCCTTGCATGAGTAGAAAACGGGTTTCTCCGAGAAACCCGTTTTCTGTGCGTTACTCAAAGGATTTAGTATTATTGCCGGTGGGCCGATTATTGCCGGTGGGCGAACGCAGTTCGCCCCTACAAAATCGACTGGCCTTTGGGCGGGAAAAAAAGAGAAAAACGGTTACACAGTCCCCCCAGCACCGCACACCACCCGAAAACCGTTGCTTTCGTCGAAGTTGATACTGCCGCGGCGGAGGTTGTAGCTGCGGCAAGCGGAACGGCAGTAATACGGATGTATGCACCAAGAACCTCCCCGCAATGAAGAACGATTATCATTCCCATTTTCTATCCAAGCACTGCCATCCGTCGGCGCACCATCATAATTATCGTGCCAGGTATCGGCGCACCATTCCCAAACGTTTCCGTGCATATCGTACAACCCAAAGGCGTTAGCTGCCTGAAAATAGCCCACTGGGGTTGTTTTACGTCGATATTTTCCTTTGGGTTCATCGGCATAAGTTTTAGTACCAGTACCTCGATAGTTAGCTAAATCTGCCGTTATCGTTTCCCCAAAGTGAAAGGCAGTTGTTGTCCCCGCTCTACAGGCATATTCCCATTCTGCCTCACTCGGTAGCCGATATTCCCGTTTTGTTTCCCTTGATAGTCGTTTACAGAATTCCGTTGCTTGATACCAGTTGACTCTTTCTACGGGTAGCTCATCCCCTTTAAAGTGAGAAGGGTTTGTCTCTAGGTCGATGTCTATTTTAGCGGTTGCGGCGATAGCTTGCCACTGAGCTTGGGTGATAGGATAACGCCCCATGTAGAAAGAGGAAACGGTTACTCGGTGTGGGGGTTTTTCTCGTCTAAATCCATCCCAACCAAATTTTTTCACCAGTCTTTCGATTTCCTCGTCTTCAGTTCCCATCATAAATGTGCCGCCGGGGATTTCCATCAATTCCAATTCGACTCCCTCGGCTAGTTTTTCGACAATGCCTTCTGCTTGCCTTTTTTCCTTTTTAATTACCCAATTTACTGGTTCAAAATAACTTTGAGACTGACGTTCTATGGTTGCTAGGGTAAATTCAAAGGTACGGGTTTTTAAGGGAGGTTGCGAGGGTTGAGGGATTGGAAGGGGATTGGAGATATTAACGGCGATTTCTTCGGCAAATTCTGCGTATTCTCCCCCCAGATTGCGTAAGACTTCGATGCTGACTTGAGCAAAGGGAAGAATTTTTTCTCTTTGTTCTGGGGGATAGGTGGGTAATAGGGTTAATAAAGCGGCAAAACTGCGGATAGGACTTTTAATTTCCCCGGCAATATATTGGGAAATAGCATCGAGTACCTTGATAGTTTGTCGCCTACCGATAGCATCATTTAAGACCTGACGTACCCCGGGCAAAAAGTCATAGACTCGATACTGTCCTTCTTCATTTTCTACAATCGGTTTTAATAGACCTCCCATATAAAATTCTGCCACATGAACGGGACGCACTTCGTTTAAAAGAGTTTTACGAATAAGATTGACCACCTGCATACTTACCGGGGCAGCTGCCATCATTTTTGCTAGTTTTTTGGCCGGTTCTGACGCGGTGGCAAAAAATCGCTCGACCATTGCCTCGGCCTTATTTTTAATGCTGTTTTTATCCTCACTGTCTTGCTTATTTTCCTCTCTGGATATAGGGGAAATTTCGATAATTTGTTGTTGAATAAATTCTAAATCAAATAAAAAGGCGGAAATCTGAGCATTACCTGACCCGGCGACAACTTTTGCCCATTGTTTGAGGACTTCTGTTTCTAACGTGATTACGGGAATAAGAAGGGTATTTTGCCAGTTAATCGGTAGCCATTGGGGATAATTTTTTAAGATTAATTTCGGATTGGGAACACCAGCAGTTAAAGCAGTGGTAAAGAGTTTACGTCCCCGTCCTAGTTGGGTACTATTCCATAATCTTTCGGGGAAAAGTTGCAGAATAGCGGTGGGTTGTTTTTCTGACCAATCTTTTAACCAAGGATGAATTAAGGCTTTTTGCCAGAGAGGAGAAACACAATCACTGACTAACAAAACTAATCCCCGTCCCCTGGGATGAATAAGTTCTTTATGGGAGTGATAACGTTGTCCAGGTTTACCTTTTTTTCTGCGTCTTACTAACTGTAATTCTTGATTATTTGAGGTTGATAGATGCCAAACTCTGACGGTTTTAAATGCTCCTTGATTTTCTAAGAGATTTTGTAACTCATTAATTAATTCTCGCCAAATAAAAGAGGATCTAGATTCTTCTACTACTAATTCGAGGGTTAACCAGCGTTCCGGTTGGGGTTTAGTCACGGGTAGCCAAATATCCCTTTCTGCAATAAAAGAAGCGGTTGCTTCTTCATCTAAAATCGTTTTAGTCGCTGAGGAAACTTTTAGCATGAAAGGACGCAAAGCGCGACTAATAAAGAGTGCTGTCTGTAGTGCCGCAGCAGCAGGAACTTGAAAAGGAAAGCCTTGGATTAGGGTGGGTTTTTCTATTTCTTTGGGGAGAGATTCTTCGGTAATAATATCGACATTTGGCTGGGATTTTGATAGGTTATCTTCTGGAATATTCTCTAAATTTTCCTCTATTTTCTTAGAAGTTGATGAATCTATTGGCTGTTTATTTTCTGGAAATATTGGCGTTGATTGCAAGTCTTCAACACCCATTTGTAAGGCCAACCAGATACTATCAGCTACATCTTCATCACTGAGTTGTAACCGTTCGAGTAGTCCTGTTTGCTCTAGATAATCTAATAGTTTTTTAATTGATGAATTGGATGGGGATTCACTCATCTTCTACCCTCCCCAAATCTTTCAAAAGTTGATTAATCAGGTCATCTTCAGTTGATATAGCTCCTTTTTTGACCATAAAAATAGCATTAAGTAATTGATCCGTGGCTAGGGTTTGTGAATTGCGCTTTTGAATGAAGTTATCAATCAGTTTATCGATGTCTGGATTGTTAGTAATTGTTTCTTCTAAATGGGCCTCAATTATTTTAATTAAGTCGGGTTTTTCCGGTTCTTTCATAGTTAAACGGAGACAACGACGCAAAAAAGGTGGGGGAAAGTCTCGTTCTCCATTGCTAGTTAAAATCACAAAAGGAAAAGCCTTACAGATAACTAAACCATCATTTATAGGTGTTTTTATATCTTTCTGGGTAATGTCGGTTGTATCGGTATAAGCAGTGCGGACTTCAACCCTTGGGACTTCTTCTTTTAGCCTAACTAATTCGGGGATTTCAAAGCGTCCTTCTTCAAATAAGGTGAGTAAATCATTGGGTAAATCGATATCACTCTTATCAATTTCATCAATTAACAGTACTCTTGGCTTTTCCGACTCTAATAGTGCGGTTCCCAAGGCTCCAAGGGTAATATATTTTTCAATCTGTTTTAATTGGTCTTTTCGTTCTTCTGGGGTTAATTCTTTTTGCTGCCGTTCCAGTAATTTAACTTCCTGTAACCGACCGATCGCATCATAGTTATAAAGTCCATCTTTTAGGGTAGTATGGGTAGTAATCGGCCAGTATAATACTTCTCCTAATTTTAATTCCTGGGCGACTTTATAGGCAAGAGATGACTTTCCCGTTCCGGGTTTGCCGGTTACTAATAAAGGTCGCCGTAAATACAAGGCTGCATTGACCATTTTAATTTCTTCTTCGCGCACTAGAAAGGTTTCTCCCCGATGCTTACGACGACTTTCTCCCGGTTGCTTTTCTTTGCCAAAAGGTCGCCAGCTGGGAGGGTCTGGTAATGTCCAAGCGTCTGTGGGATCCTGATTTCCTGTAAAAATTTTCCAGTCTTTCATGATTCAATTTATGGCATCAAAAGTGGATAGTTGGGGGGAACAAGCTGATAGTCATCCCAAAGTAATGATAGATGATTCCCAATATGATTAGGGTTTCCCCAATCTGTGCGCCTTTTTTCTTTGAGATGTGCTGATAGGTTTTCTAGGTTACATTGATGACAGATATTCTCCAAGGTTTCCTGACATTCAAAATTTTCAGCTTCGCGTACCCAAACAGCGAGGGGAATTCCCGCGTAGTAAAAGGCTTCCATGACATTTTCTCGATGGGATTCTCGAAGAATTTCTAATCTTGCTCCTATAATATTCTCTGGCATAATTTTCTTATATAATTCAAAGGGTTCACTATCACAAAAACCACAAATTTCTGTAATTGTAGCCACAATTTTGCCTTTTTTTTCTTTTAATTTCTTACACTTCTTTTGCCAAAGCAAGCTTTCCTGATCCAGTGTAGTCTTTAGCCTTTCTGAAAATCTAACTATTACTTCATATTTTTTCCCCATAGGCGGAGGAGCAAAGGAAGGATTTTTATCGATTGTTAGTAAATCAATTGGCTCAATTTCTTTTTCAATTAATTTATAGGGAAAAAATATCTGAATCTTATTAATAGAACATTGACAAAGATTGAATGCCTCTTGATAAACATCTTTCAAATACTGAACAAAAAACTGCTGCTCTAAATTCTTAATTATAATTCCTTCATTCGACTGTAAAGATTTACAATAATTTCGTTTTTGTGGAGATTCTTGGGTAGGATCATAGTGTTTTACATCTTCAATAATCCAACTCCTGAGTCTCAAACCGTTATTTTCTTTAGTGACACTAACTAGCAAACAAGGTTCTTTTTCTTGTTCCGTCCTCCCAGTTAAATTTGTTCTCTTTTGTTCACGTTTAAATTCTAATAGACGAACTAAACTTTCCCAATCGTTTTTTAGATATTTTTGTAGCCATTGTTCAAGTTCATTTCTGTAGCTTTTTCCCTGTTTAATTTCCAGAATAAGATAACCAATTAATATCTGTAACCAGGTAACTTTTAGTTGCAATTCAGTCGATATTTGTAAAACTTGTTGATCTAATATATCAATAAGCTCAGTTAAATTAAATAATAACATTTCTGTGGGTGACCTAAAATCAACTAACTGAAATCCTACGTCGGACAAAAGGTTTTGATAAGCCAATTTAAGCTGTTTTTCCAATTCAGTATAATTGTTTTTTAGCAAGATTATAATTTCAGGAATATATCCATCAATTTTGATTGTAGGAGTATCTAATAACTCTGGAAAAGCTCTGAGCAACATATATACTGGAATAAAAAATGCAATTTTTGCTTCAGGATTATCATGCTCAATTGCAGCTATTCCCACCACTCCTTCTAATTCTTTATCCCAGATAGCGGTTCCACTAAATCCAGCTTGTAAACGTTCACCCGTGACTGTTTTTCCCTCTATTTGTATTTGATTATAGGCAATCCCTTTTTTGATTTCTCCATCAGCCCAAATTCCTAGATTATTTGGAAAACCAAAGGCTTCAAATTGATGCCCATCTATTCTAATATTTTGATGACTAATCAATCTTGATGGTTGAGCTTTTGGCGGTTTTAAATCCTTATTCTTGAGTTTTAAGACAGCAATATCTTGGGGATCGTCACTTTCAAATTCAACGGGTTTCCACATTTCTACCGTTGTTTCTAAAGATGTAACCGGTGAAATTAGAGGAAAATCACACTCAATAATTTCAGTGGGTTTCTTAGTAGATGTTACATTTTCTCCTATTGATTGATTAACAACATGAGCGCAGGTAATAATATACTCTTCTGAAACGAGAAACCCCGCTCCAACAATTATTATTTCATCATTTTTATTTTCCCTTAGTTTATAGATTCTTACAATCGAAAGTTCTATATCTTCAATCATTATTCCTCTGAAACTATTTTTTGATTATTTTTTTCCTTGTTATCCCATTTTAGGGTAATTTCATAGTTAACATCGGCACTTCCAGATGCAATAATAGCCCCTAGCCCAACAGTCATTTTTATCCCAAATTTTACCTCTACCTGATCGGCTGGTTCATTCAAACTTTTGACCTTATTAATTATGGCATTTGCCACCGGTTTTATGCCATTTAATGCGTCTTCAAAAGATTGAGCGGCTTTAACAGCTATTTGATCTGTTCGGCTAATAAGTTTTTCTTCTGGTTTCGGTTTGGGTAAGGGTAACTTTTCATCCACCTCGATGTAAATAGTCCCCTCCTCTGAGGTAAATTCCACTAAACGAGTCATAAAAATTCTCCTGTTTATTTTATTGCGGTTGCCCAGACTTAATCAATCACAACTCCATCTTTTTAGCCTCATACCTAATTATATCTCTTTACCAAGTGTTCGGTTGAAAGTCAGCATCATTAATAATTGCCACCGTATCCCCAGAGGGTTTAATCACAAATAAACCTTTTTTATAAGCATAGCGATCGATTCCTTCGTTAATTTCAATTCCTGCCACTGCACCGTAAGCTCGATAGTTTTTGTAATGGGGAAAAGCGATTTTAAAACGAGTCAATTTTTCGATAAATTCATCCACATCATCTTGAGATAATCTCGATTTACATTCCACCACCACGAGATCGGTATCATCCACTCCTAGGATATCAATTTCCATGGCGATACCTTGACGCTTGACTCGAGCGCGGGGATAAACTTCCTTAATATCAATGCCTTTCTCCTGAAAAAGCCGTAAAACCGCCGGTTCTACCAATTCCTCCACAAATCGACCCCAGCGAGTGGTGAGACTATCTACCGCTTTGCTGGTTCTTTCTACGGTGCGTTTCAGTTCTGCCATCGAGCGATCGGCTTCGGCAGACCGGCGCTCGCTTTCTAATTTCGCTTCGGCAGCTTGGCGCTCAAGTTCGGCAGCCCGGCGCTCGTTTTCTAATTTCGCTTCGGCAGCTTGGCGCTCAAGTTCGGCGGCCCGGCGCTCGCTTTCTAATTTCGCTTCGGCGGCCCGGCGCTCGCTTTCTAATTTCGCTTCGGCAGCTTGGCGCTCAAGTTCGGCAGCCCGGCGCTCGTTTTCTAATTTCGCTTCGGCAAAGATACGCTCCATTTCCGCTCGACGAAGATCGCTTTCCCGTAAACGGCGATCAAACTCCTCGGCGGAAGCGCGGAATAGCTGGTAAATATCCTCAAGGGTTACAGGTTCACTCATGGACTGACATCGGAAACACAACACCCCTAATTATTTTAGCGATTCGGTCGAGAAAACCGAGGAGCGCGAGAGAGCAAAAACGGGATAAATATTAAGAATTATGTAGTCTCAACAGAGAAAACGGGTTTCTTCAAGAAACCATGAGAAAACGGGTTTCTCAAAGGAACCCGTTTTCTGTATATAATGTTAATTTATGTTATGGAAGTCTTGAAAAATTGGCGATTGTTTGCACAAAATAGTCGCATTAATCTTTTGCAGTTAACGTCATCACTTCTTCTCTTTTGCCGAGCCTTTCTGCTGTTTACGATAGTTTGTTCAATTTTGCTGAATCTGATGGCTTGAGTCAAGTTAATCAGGTGAATAGTGCGAGAAATCAGGGTTTAACCGCACCGAATTTAATTTGATTTTCTCTGATTCATGAATAAACCTGATGAAAAAAAAAAAAAAAAAATAAGCATATTTTATATTCTATTGACGGTAGAAAAAAACGCTCTCAAAATGGTAGAAACGATTAATTGATGGTTTGACAGTCTTCAAGCCTAACCTAGACTGGCTGCGGTTGCGGAAAACAGGCTGACTCGGCTGAATAAATAATATTAAAGCAGCTTGTGGGCAATGCCCACCCTACACCACTCACCAGGAACCCTTGTATTATGTCTCGCCAAACCAATCTCAACCAGTCCGTAGTTTTCCTCGATGCTGGTGTCACCGATTATCAAAGTCTCCAAGCTGGAGTAATCCCCGGAATCGCCACCGTTATTCTCTCTGCCAAGGAAGACGGAATCGAGCAAATCACCGCTTTTTTACAACAAAATCCCCAGATTACCACCATTCACCTCGTTTCCCATGGTGCGCCTGGATGCTTATATTTAGGGAATTGTCAACTTAATTTAACAAATATTTACGATTACCGCCAACAGTTACAGAATTGGGCAAAGATTAATCGTATTCTACTGTACGGTTGTCAGGTAGCAGCGGGAGATGCAGGAGAAGAATTTATTGAGAAGTTACATCAGTTGACGGGTGCGACGGTGATGGCTTCAGCGACACCTACGGGAAGTAGTCGAGGGGGAGGAGATTGGGAGTTAGAGGTAATAGTTTCTCCCGCTGAAAGTGAGCAAGATTTGAATATTTCCTTGGCGTTTAATGGAGAGACTTTAGCTACTTATCAGGGAGTATTTACTCTTTCTTTAGTGGGTAATTATGATACTCCTGGCAATGCTTATGGGGTTTATGTAGTGGGAAACTATGCTTATGTAGCTGATTTTAGTTTAGGGCTGCAAATCATCGACATCAGCACCCCTACTAACCCCACTCTCATTGGCAATTATGATACTTCTGGCTTCGCTATGGATGTGCAAATAGTCGGCAATTACGCATATCTAGCTGATGGTTTTGCCGGACTGACAATCATCGACATCAGCAATCCAAGCAACCCCACTTTCAAAGGCAATTATTCTGGTTTTGGTTGGGGTTATGGGCTGGAGGTAGTGGGAAACTACGCTTATGTAGCTAGTGATTATCAAGGACTGACAATCATCGACATCAGCAATCCAAGCAACCCCACTTTCAAAGGCAATTATGATACTTCTAGTCGGGCTTTGGAAGTCCAAGTAATCGGTAATTACGCATATGTAGCTGATTATGAGTCAGGACTGCAAATTATCGATGTCAGTAACCCAGAAAACCCCACTCTGAAAGGTAATTATGATACTCCTGGCATTGCTAGTGATGTGGAAATAGTCGGCAATTACGCATATCTAGCTGATGGTTGGGATGGAGGACTGCAAATCATCGACATCAGCAACCCCACTAACCCAACTCTCAAAGGCAATTATGATACTAACGGCGTTGCTGGTGATGTGGAAGTAGTGGGGAACTACGCTTATTTAACTGATGATATGGCAGGACTGAAAATCATTGACATTAGCAACCCGACTAACCCCACTCTCATCGACTATTACAATGATTTTTCTACCGTTGCTTATGGTGTGGAAGTAGTGGGGAATTACGCATATCTAGCTGATTATTTTGACGGTTTAAAGATTATTGATGTCAGTAACTTCAATAACCCATCGCCTTTACCAAGTGTCACCTTAGCAGTTTCCACCACCAGTGTTACTGAAGATGGAACAACTAATTTAGTTTACACTTTCACCCGCACAGGAGACACAACCAATCCTTTGACGGTCAATTTTACAACAGTCGATGATACAGACTGGTGGAAAAGAGCCATCTTTAATACAGATTACAGTCAAACCGGTGCAGCCAGTTTCCCAAATTACTCAAATGAAACAGGAACAGTGACTTTTGCTGCTAATTCTGCGACTGCAACTGTAACAATTGACCCCACAGCAGATACCACAGTTGAAGATGACGAAACCGTCAGCTTAACCCTCACTTCTGGGACTGACTATACAGTTGGGACAACTACTCCAGTGACGGGGACGATTCTCAATGATGATACCCGTGTTACCCTTCAGGTTTCTCCTAGTCTTGTCACCGAAGATGGGACAACCAACTTAGCTTACTACTTCTACCGCGAGGGTGTAACAACCAATGCTTTGACAGTTAACTATGCAGTTGGGGGTACAGCTACCCTTAATACAGACTACACCCAAACCGGTGCAGCGAGTTTTAATGGGACAACAGGGACAGTGACTTTCGCCGCTAATGCTACTACTGCTACCGTAACAATTGACCCGACAGTAGATAATATAGCTGACCCGGATGAAACTGTAACTTTAACCCTCGCTTCGGGGACTGGTTATACAGTGGGGACAACCACCACAGTGACGGGAACAATTAATGACGATATCAACCCCCCTATCCCCACTTTCATCAGCAAATATGATACTCCTGGATGGGCTTTTGGTGTGGAAGTAGTGGGAAATTACGCATATTTGGCTGATTATGATTCAGGACTGCAAATCATCGACATCAGCAACCCCAGTAACCCCATTTTCAAAGGCAATTATGATACTGACGGCGCTTGGGATGTGGAAGTAGTGGGGAATTACGCATATCTAGCTGATGGGAGTTCAGGACTACAAATTATCAACATCAGTAACCCCACCAACCCCACTTTCATCGGTAATTATGACAATTTTAGTGCAGTCGTTGATGTGCAAGTAGTGGGGAATTACGCATATTTGGCTAATGGGAATTCATTACTGCAAATCATCGACATCAGCAATCCCACCAACCCCATATTAAAAGGCAGTTATGATGATAGTTCTGGTTTTGCTGATGGTGTACAGGTAGTGGGGAATTATGCTTATATAGCTGATTATTTTTCAGGACTGCAAATCATCGACATCAGCAATCCCACCAACCCCATATTAAAAGGCAATTATTATAGTTCCGGTAATGCTAGGGATGTGGAAGTAGTGGGAAATTACGCATATTTGGCTGATTATGATTCAGGATTGCAAATCATCGACATCAGCAATCCCACCAACCCCATATTAAAAGGCAATTATTATAGTTCCGGCGAGGCTACTGATGTGCAAGTAGTAGGGAATTACGCATATCTAGCTGCTGGAGGAGGTGGACTGCAAATCATCGACATCAGCAACCCTACTAATCCCACTATCAAAGGTAATTATCAAAACAACTATGACTATGCTTTTGATGTGAAAGTAGTCGGTAGTTATGCTTATGTAGCTGCGCGTGAAGGCGGATTGCAGATTATTGATGTGAGTGAGTTTACCAATCCACAAACTGTTACTCTTGCTGTCTCTCCCAGTAGTGTTACTGAAGATGGGACAACTAACTTAGTCTATACCTTCACCCGTAACGGAGTAACAACTAATCCCTTAACCGTCAACTATACAGTTGACGGAACAGCTACTTTTAGCACAGATTACACTCAAACTGGTGCAGCAACTTTCACCAGTACAACCGGGACAGTGAATTTTCTTGCTGGTTCAGCGACTGCTACTGTAACAGTTGACCCCACTGCTGATACAACAGTAGAAAGTGATGAAACTGTTGCTTTAACTCTTACTTCTGGGACTGGTTATACAGTTGGGACAACTACCGCAGTGACGGGGACGATTACCAATGATGATTTCCCCAGTATTACCCTGGCGGTTTCTCCCAGTAGTGTTACTGAAGATGGGACAACAAATCTAGTCTATACCTTCACTCGTACTGGTTCTACTACCAGCGCCTTAACCGCTAACTATACAGTTGGGGGGACAGCAACCAATGGAACCGATTACACTTCTATCCCCACCAGTGTCACCTTTGCTGCTGGTTCAGCGACTGCTACTGTAACAGTTGACCCCACTGCTGATACAACAGTAGAAAGTGATGAAACTGTTGCTTTAACTCTTACTTCTGGGACTGGTTATACAGTAGGTACGACTACCGCAGTTACTGGAACAATTAATAATGACGATACCAGTGTCACCCTAGCAGTTTCTCCTGAAAGTGTGAGCGAAGATGGGACAACAAATCTGGTTTATACCTTCACCCGTAGTGGAGTAACAACAAATGCTTTAACTGTCAACTATACAGTTGAAGGGACAGCAACCAATGGAACCGATTACACTTCTATCCCCACCAGTGTCACCTTTGCTGCTGGTTCATCCACTGCGACTGTAACAGTTGACCCCACTGCTGACACAACAGTAGAAAGTGACGAAACTGTTATTTTAACTCTTGCTTCTGGGACAGGTTATACCGTAGGTACGACTACCGCAGTTACGGGAACAATTACCAATGATGATACCAGTGTCACTCTTGCGGTTGCTCCCAGTAGTGTTACTGAAGATGGGACAACAAATCTGGTTTATAC
>NZ_JACJQV010000185.1 GCF_014696875.1 Microcystis wesenbergii FACHB-1317
AACAATATCAAAACTCTTTCTCTAATGTAAGGATTTTCTTCTTTTTTTAGTGCTTTTTGTAACTTTTCTTTTTGTTCGCAATTCAAGTGATTAGGGGCTGGCATAGCTATTGATATTTGAATAGGTTACTGTTTCTATTATATACTATTTAGATGCTGAACAGCTTACGTCAATCGGATTTACCCAAACCAGTTTATGGTCAAATGTTCGGTCAAAATGTTTGGGTCGGTTTTATTTTATTAGCGGCTATGATTGGGGGAAGTTTATATTAAAACTCCCCCAAAAATGTCCCTAGAGTCAGTTTGTCTATTCTGACTCTAATAATCCCATTACCGTAGCTGATGCGGGTTCACCAGTCATCAAAGCTATCCGTCTTTGAAAATTTTTCTCCACAGCAATACAGGTATTTAAGGGATCTAAAATACCCTTTCTGATTTCCCTTTCCCAAGAATAATTTCTTTCTCGGTGTTTAAATCTTGATAATTGCTGGGTGAAAACAGTAACTACTTGATAAATGATTTTTAAATCGTAAAGAGAGTCAATTTGAGAAATTTTAACCGCTAAATCCCGAAATTGACGGGATATTTCTTGAGCTTGCTCTTGACTACAGCCATGGTCACGATGATAATAATTAACTACTTCTGCCATGTACTGAGCGTGTTTAGCGGCATTTTGAATGCTATGTTGAGCATTTTCCACAGGGGCAAGAAATCGATCTAATAATAGCTGTTGGGCGTAGGCATCGCGAAGGGATGAATTAGAGATTATTTGTAATTCTGCCATTCTTTCTTCATGTTTACGGCGATTTTCGGCATAAATCTCCGTCAGAATAGTATCTAACAGCTTGGGAATCGGATAAAAGACATCAATCATAGGAAAATCTAGCTTAGTTTGTCTAGAGATAAGAAACTCTATTGATAGAATTACCCAAAATTATAGCAGTGATCTGAATAGTCAGGTACGATAAAATCAAGTTAGTAAATTACCGAACCTTAACCAATGTCTAACTCGAAATCTAGTAGCGTTTGGGACCACAAACCCCGTTGGTGTCAACCTTGGTCGATTTTGTTGACAGGAATTACCCTGATTGCCGGCTGTTGGTTTTTAACTCAGCGTCTCTGGTTAACTCTACTCCTATCTATTCCCATACTCCTCTGGTGGTTTGTTTTCCTAATTCTTTATCCGCGGACGCTGCAGCAACAGTTAAACACAGAAAGAATCGGGGAAAGCATTGATTAAAACAGGAAAGACAGGACAGGGATTTTTATCCTGTAATTGACTACTTTCATCTCCGCGAAAAGTGTTCCAACGGAAGGGAGCTTTTTTTTCACTCGACATCCATAAAAGTCTTTTTGCTCGCGTCATCGCTACATACAAAAGTCGGTATTCTTCAGCTTTTTTAAGTTGTCCAGCTTCTAACCAAGCGCTTAAAGGTGGGGGAATAATTGGTATGCTATCGGGGTTTAAATAGCGTTGGTGAACCGCCGCTCGAATTTGCGCCCGGGCCACTTCTGCGAGGGTAAAATCTCCCAAAAATTTCGCCCCATTGGGAACCCAAGGTTTGCCCGGGATAATATCTTCGTGAAGAAAGGGAATAAAAACATAATCCCAGTCTAAACCCTTGGCTTTGTGCATAGTAATAATCGTCAGTTGTCTGGGACGAGTATAACAATCGTCGTTATCTTCTTCCACTCCTTCAAAGCGCTCAGAGGCGATAATTTCATTAAGAGTATTAATTGTATTTTTTAGAGAACTATTACCAGCAGTTTCCTGATAAATACGGGCGGTTAATTTTTGCAATGTGGCTAATTCTGACCCCGAATATTGGAGAGTCATAGCGAAAAAAGATAGGAGTTGATAATGGGGTAATTCTAATCTAGCTTTTAGTAAACTGCAGCAATAACGACGGGCAATTTTTTCGTTAGATTTCAGTTCAGGATCGAGGGGAGTGGGATAAAGAAATTGTTCGGGATAGGTAACTAAAGGATTTAAGTCTTGGGCAGTAATTAAACCCCTAAATTGTAGCACTTCTAAGGCCGCTTTCAGATAATCGGGAGAGTGGGGACGTTCGACAAAAGCCAATAGTTTCAGCATTTCGGCGGGAATTTGGGAAAAGCGATCGATCTCATTAGCTTCAAAAATTCTGATTTGATAACTTTTATAAAAATGGGCGAATTTTTGAGCAAAAAAGTGTCCTTGTCGATTTTCTCTAAGGAGGATAGCGGCATTATGTTGAGGATTTTCTTGGAGTAATTTAACTAGACGTTTTTCAATTAATTCCACTGTTTGATAAATGTCATCTGGTTGATAAATTTCTAATCCTTTTCCCTCCTTAACTGGATTAGGTTGGGGATCTTCAGCACCGACGGGAAGAATCGCTTGAACTCGAAAAGGAGCCTCGGTAACTTTATGATTATCTTTCCCCTGTTTCCAATCTCGATCGACCCATTGTAAAACTAAATTAGCAGCTTCAATAATTTTAGTATTGCTGCGACCTGCTTGGTTCATAGTCGATAAATTGCCTTCGTTTTGACAACTTTCACAAAACCAATTAAAGTAAACAGGATCGGCGGGGGTAAAGGTGGAATTAATCGCTTGATTGGGATCGCCGACGCGAATTAAATTAGGTATTTCCTCGTCATTATTTTTTGCTAAAATAGTAATTAGTTTTTCTTGGAGAGGACTAGAATCCTGTGCCTCATCTTCAAAGACTCCAAAGACAGATTTTTGCCATTGTCGGCGAATTTTTTCTTCCTCTAATACTCGCAAGGCTCCTAAAATCATGTCATCATAATCTATATAGTTTTTCTGACGCATCAGGATTTCATACTGTTGGTACAAACCACTAGCAATAGCGAGAATTTGATAATTATCGTCGGTATAGTGGCTTAATTCCCAGACTTGCTGCGGTGATAATCCCGAACTTTTTAGCTCATGAATGGCCGCATAGGCAAGACTAGGTAAAATTTCGGTTCTCAGCACCGATTGACGGCGTAATCTTTCGGTTTCTTCCCCATCAAATTCTACTCCTTCTAATAACTTTTGATAACGAATTGGATCGGCAATTAGCCATTTTTCCACCGAGTTTCTAATAATTCTGTGGCTAGGAGTCGGAATAACTAAGGTAGAAGATTCGAGGTCTAATCCCGATAATTCCGGGTAACGACGGGCCAATTGTAGGGCCAGTCCGTGCAGAGTTTGGACGCTGAAACCTTGAGCAGAAAGCTGTAAATCTTGCAAGCGTTGTTTAATTTTAGCTTTAATACTAGCGGCAGCCGAGCGGGTGTAGGTGACAATAATTAACTGTTTTTTAGCGTGCAGTTGCTCACGAGCAATAACCATAGCGGCAGCTACGGCCAAACTGTGGGATTTTCCCGCCCCCGGCACCGCAGAAATGGCCATTTTTCCCCCTTGCCAATCGGCTAATTCCTGTTGTCCGGCGCGCAGTTGTTGCCGGAGATTGAACAGTAAATTTTCTCGATTAATTACTTTAGTTTCGCTCATTATGCCCCGCCAATTTTATTTTTAGTTTAATTCTATTACTATTTTAGTTTCTTCTTAAACCAATTGCTGTAAAAGTTAGCTAGAGATAACTAGAATGGGGAGATGGGTTTTTTCAGTGAACAGTAAACAGTAAGCAGTAATCAGTGAAAAGAAAGTAGCGAAGGGCGTTGGGTTTCATGCTTCAACCCAACCTACGTTCATCTTATATTTAATTCCACCCACCCACTTAATCAGTGAAAAGAAAGTTTTCACCTAACACTGTCCACTTAAAACTGTAATCTGATAACTGTAATCTGATAACTGATAACTGATAACTGATCACTGATCACTGATATGTAGCCAATTTTGTTGTACTTCTACCCGAATTTTGCCGGTTAAGGAGGAAGTGGCATCGCGATTAATACCAGTAATGAGATTAACCACTGACTCAACTTCGGCAAAATTAGGCGCTGAGGGTAAATATTGAGCCAAAAATAAACGAATCACTCGTCTTTGTATCGCTAGAGGTAGAATTTGTAAAGGGGAGCGATCGAGTCTTTTTTGATCTAGATCAATAACCTGACGAAAAATATCCCGGGCAATACTATCTAAATAATCGCTTTCTGCCTCCAAAATTTCAGCAGTTTGGGCGAGATGTTTTTCAATTTGGGGATTTAAATTAGTTTGCAGGTAGGGTAATAATTCCCGACGGATGCGATTGCGAGCATAGCGTAAATTTTCATTAGCTCGATCGTACCAGATCGGTAATTCTCGACTTTGACAAAAAGCGAAAGTTTCCCTGCGAGTAACATTTAAGAGGGGACGGACTAAAAAAATATCTGGGGTTAAACTTGTCAACCAAGTTAAGGCAGAAAGTCCATCACTACCGGCCCCGCGCATGAGATTATAAAGAAAAGTTTCCGCTCGATCGCTCCTCGTGTGTGCCGTGAGAAGATAATTAAAACCCTGTTCTTGGGCGATTGTTTGTAAAGCTTGATAACGCCATTGTCGGGCCTTGGCTTCTGTTTCCGCCATGGGGGGTGCGGTGGCAATATAAACGGGTAATTGCCAAATTTCGGCGATTTTCCGCACATGAGCCACTAATCCTCGGTCGCAGGACCAACGGTGATCACAATGAGCGATCGCTAGTTGCCAACCCCAACGAGAGCGCAAATCCAGCAATAATTGACCTAAACAGAGGGAATCCTGACCCGCAGACAATGCCACTAACAGAGACGCATTTTTAGGTAGTAATTGTCCCTTTTTCACCGTGGTTTCCAGACGAGTATGGAGAGGTGTCCAAAAATTAGCCAAAATTTTTAGATTTATTTACTTGACAAATGACAGATAACCAGAAAAGGAGAAGGGAGAGGGAATTATGAATTATGAATTATGAATTATAAATTGGGAAGTATTTTCAGTGAACGGTAAACTGATAACTGATAACTGATAACTGATAACTGATAACTGATAACTGATAACTGATCACTGATAACTGATCACTGATAACTGATCACTGATAACTGATCACTGATAACTGATCACTGATAACTGATCACTGATAACTGATCACTGATAACTGATCACTGATAACTGATAACTGATAACTGATAACTGATAACTGATAACTGATTTAACCTTGCCAATTAACCCAATCTTGGGGTTTTAGGAAGACATCATAGAGTTTTGCTTCTGGGGTGTTTGGTGCAGGTTGATAACAGTATTCCCAACGGACTAAAGGAGGTAAAGACATCAAAATCGACTCGGTACGACCGTTAGTTTGCAACCCAAAAATTGTGCCACGATCATAAACTAAATTAAATTCTACATAACGACCGCGACGATAGAGTTGAAACTGACGTTCTCTGTCACCGTATTCCGTCGAGCACCGTTTCTGGACAATGGGAACATAAGCGGGTAGAAAAGCCCGGCCACAGTCATTAATGAAACTAAAAATTTCTTCCCAGTTGCGGGGTTGTTGGGGAGATAATTTCTCTGAATAGATAGCGGCATCACTTTCGGCAAAGGGACCCCGATAGAGAGGGTCTAAACCGTCTTGGTAATCAAAGAAAATCCCGCCGATACCTCTGGCTTCCTGACGATGATTGAGATAAAAATATTCATCACACCAGCGTTTAAAAACGGGATAATATTCGGGATGATGTTGGTCGCAAACCTGTTTAAAAGTGCGGTGAAAATGACTAGCATCTTCTTCAAAAGCATAGTAGGGAGTTAAATCGGCACCGCCGCCAAACCACCAAACTGGACCGGCTTCAAAATAGCGATAATTGAGGTGAACCGTGGGAATATAAGGATTACGAGGATGTAAAACCATCGAGGTTCCCGTGGCGTAAAATTGATGACCGGCAGCCTCGGGCCGTTGTTTGGCAATGCTAGGAGGTAATTCTTTCCCCCAAACTTCCGAAAAATTCACCCCTGCTTGTTCAAAAATTCCCCCTTCCCGCAAAACTCGCGAACGTCCGCCGCCACCTTCGGGCCTTTGCCAACTATCTTCGATAAATTTTGCTTGTCCATCCACTTCTTCTAATCCCTGACAAATTTCATCCTGTAGGGATTTCATAAATTCACTGACGCGGCTACGGCTGTCACTGGCGGGCAAATTGGCAAGGGTGGGGGTTGTGGTGAATGCAGTCATACTCAAGGATCAAAATTGATAACTCAGTGATTATATTACTACTGGGTGATGAAACGGACGCTCTTCGATACTTAACTTAACATTTAGACGGATTGGGGGTTTTTCAGTGATCAGTGTTATCTAAACTACCGCCTGAATTAACACAAAAGGTTGCACGATTAGTGTATTAAAAAGGTTATCGGGATGGGAATTCCAATCGCTTAATTGCTCTTGTGTCGGTTTTTCTAGTAGTTTTTCCCCGATCCAATTCTGCACTTGAGCAACCTGATCACTGGCGATCGCTTCTGCCACTTCGATTAAATTGAGGGAATCCGAAACCACGATCAGCGCATCCCTTTGAGCATGGGGGATCAAGTCACTCCACTCCACTTCGGCTAATTCCTCTAATAACTGCTCGTGAATATTACCCATACTGTCAATCCTTGCGAAAAAGCTCGCTCAATAACGAATTAGCTCCTCTTTCTAGCATACAGGCAAAGGGACAGCCGATTTCCCCATTCATAGTAATGTTAAGCTAAAATATAACGAACGTTCGATATTAAACTTATGCCTAAGATAGTGGATGTAGAACAATACCGAAAAGAACTCCTCTTAAAAAGTGCCGAACTCTTTGCCGAGAAAGGCTACGCTGACATGACGACGAGAGAATTAGCGCAAGGATTGGGAGTGTCCACGGGAACGCTGTACCACTACTTTCCCAGTAAAGCGGCACTTTTCGAGCAATTAGTCGAGGAGATGTGCCGGCAGGATGTTTTATTAGCTAAAGCCGAGATTGATCGAGGAAAAACCCTGACAGAAAAGCTAAAAATTCTCGGCAAATTTATGACTAATCGCGAGGATTACTGCATCAAACAATTATTCTTATGGATTGATTATTCTCAATATCAAGGACGAGAAGAACTGAGTCGTAGTCAACTTTTTGAGCGCGTTGATCACCGCTATCATCAGGCAGTAATCGAGATTTTAGGTATTAGCGATCCGAGTGTAGCTTGGTTAGTTGTCAGCGTTATTAATGGACTGATATTAGAGCGCCTGTGGTGCAATGAACAGATTGCGATCAATGAACAAATGGAATTATTAGGTAAAATTCTTACTACTTATTTGCAGAAAAAATGTTAACCCCCAACAATCACTTATTAACTAAAAAATTATGAAAGGTAAAACTTTTGTGAAACCAAATCAAAAGTTAATAATCGGGTTAATAGTATTAGGCACGGGATTATTAGGAATAACCACCTTTTATAGTCTTTCCCAAGTCGCCCCCAAACCCGAAACCAAAACCCCTGTAGTTGCCTCGCCCGCACCGCAAAAAATCACCGCTTTAGGCAGAATTGAACCGAGGACAGAAATTATCAGCATATCTGCCCCGATGTTGCTTAATTCCGATCGAGTCATACAATTATTAGTCGATGAAGGAGATAGCGTCAAAACGGGACAAATAATCGCCATTCTCGAAAGTCAGGAAAGATTAGAGGATAACCTGCAACAGGCACAAGAACAGGTGAAAGTAGCCGCAGCCAAACTAGAACAGGTGAAAGCTGGGGCAAAAGTCGGAGAAATCGACGCTAATGCCGCTAACGTGCGGAAAATCGAGGCACAATGGGTAGGGGATCAAGCAAACCAACGGACAACTATCCAAAGATTAACAGCGCAATTAGAAGGGGATATAGCCGCCCAAAAAGCGACAATTGGCAAATTAGAAGCAGAATATCGCAATGCCAAAGCTGAATTTGATCGCTACGAAAAACTCTATCAAGAAGGGGCAATTTCCGCCTCTAGTTTTGATAGTAAAAGACTGAATTTAGAAACCAGTAATCAACAATTAACAGAAGCAAAAGTTACCCTAGAGAGAATTGAAAGCACCGGTAAACAACAGATACAAGAAGCCAAGACTACCCTAGCCCGGATTGAATCCACCGGTCAACAGCAGCTCAAAGAGGCCAGATCCACTTTAAATCAAGTCTCAGAAGTGCGGGGAGTCGATGTGCAGGCAGCCGAAGCGGAGGTAAATGCTGCCCTAGTTGCCGTTAAAAAAGCCCAAACCGAGTTAAATCAGGCTTATATTCGATCGCCAATTACCGGCAAAGTGATTAAAGTCAATACCCGTATCGGGGAACAAATCAGCGATCAAGGAATTGTTGACCTCGCTGAAACCGATCGCATGGAGGTAATTGCCGAAATCTATCAAAGCGATATCGGGAAAATTCGCAAGGGACAAACTGCCACGATTACTGGATCGGCGTTTAAGGGCGAAGTTAGCGGAAAAGTGCGCTTAATTGCTTTAAAAGTTGACCAACAAAATATCTTCAGCAATCAACCGGGAGAAAACTTTGATCGCAAAGTGATCTCTGTCCGCATTGCCTTAGATCGCGAAAACAGTGAAAAAGTGGCAGGTTTAACCAATTCCCAAGTAACTGTAACTATCAATGAGTAGGTTTTCCATGAAACTAACCCATCTATTCAAAAAAACGCCCCTATCTTGGTTACAGGTGACGCGAGAGAAAACCCGTTTGATCGTAGCTATTGCCGGGATTGCTTTTGCCGACTTCCTAATTTTCACGCAGTTGGGGTTTCGGGATGCCTTATTTGATGCTTCCGTTAAACCCCATTATGTCCTCGATGCGGATTTAGTCCTGATTAATCCCCAATTCGACACCCTCTTTGCCGTGAAAAGTTTCTCACGCGATCGCTTGTACCAAGCTAAAAGAGTCGAGGGCATTCAATCTATAGCCCCAGTTTATATTGCTTCGGCCCAGTGGCGCAATCCCGAAACTTCCCTAGAAAGAACTACTTTAGTCTTTGGTTTTGATCCCAGTCAACGGGTTTTTACCCTCCCAGAAGTCAATCAAAAATCCAGTGATCTGAAGATGTTAAATCGCGTCTTGTACGATCAAGCAGGAAGACCAGAATTCGGTCCAATTGTCGATCTACTCCACAAAAACCCCGATTTGACAGTCCAGTTAAATGGAAAAGAGGTACAGGTAGCGGGAATTTTTACCCTTGGTGCCTCCTTTGCTGCCGATGGTAACGTCATTAGCAGTGATTCTACCTTTTTAAGGCTCTTTCCCGAACGTCAACCCCACGAAATCGATATAGGACTGGTGAAACTGCAACCGGGGGCAAATATCGAAGCAGTTAAGGGCAATTTACAGGCACTTTTCCCTAAAAATGAAGTAATAGTCCTTACTTTAGAAGAATTTGCTGAAAGGGAAAAAACCTATTGGGCAAATGGTACAGCCATTGGTTTTATCTTTGGTTTAGGTACAGTAGTCGGTTTTATCGTCGGTATCGTCATTGTCTATCAGATTCTCTATTCCGATGTCACCGATCACTTACCCGAATACGCTACCCTAAAAGCTATGGGTTACGGTGATTGGTATTTAGTCGGGGTTTTGATGCAAGAGGCTTTATTACTAGCGGTTTTGGGGTATATACCCGGGTTTATCGTCTCTCTCGGTGTTTATCATCTCGCTTCCTCCGCTACACTTTTACCCATAGTGATGACTACCGCTAGGGCGATCGAAGTTTTAATCCTGACAATTATTATGTGTATTGCCTCTGGAATTGTCGCCATGGGCAAATTAAGGACAGCAGATCCAGCCGATATTTTTTAAACTATCAAGGGTGAAATAATGCGGATTTTTCAAAAAGAGCGAGAATTAGTCGATTTTAGCCCTAATGAACCCGTAATTGCCATTAAAGGCTTAAATCACTATTTTGGCACGGGGGAATTAAGAAAACAGGTTTTATACGATATCGATCTGGAAATTAAAGCGGGGGAAGTAGTGATTATGACTGGTCCTTCGGGATCGGGGAAAACTACTTTATTGAGTTTAATGGGAGGTTTGCGATCGGCACAAGCGGGCAGTTTAAAAATTCTCGGCCAAGAAATGTTAGGAATTGGTAAGGGCAAAATGCTGAAAATTCGCCGACAAATTGGCTATATTTTTCAGTCACATAATTTACTAAAATTCCTGACAGCGAAACAAAACGTGAGGATGTCTTTGGAACTGCACGAGGAGTTTTTAGAACAAGATCTCGATCAAAAAGCGGCGGCAATTCTAGAGTCAGTCGGTTTAGGCAACCGCGTTGATTACTATCCCCATGATCTATCGGGGGGACAAAAACAACGGGTTGCGATCGCTCGCGCCCTCGTCAGTCATCCCAAATTAGTCCTCGCTGATGAACCGACCGCGGCCTTAGATAAACAATCCGGGCGGGATGTGGTGGAAATCATGCAGAAATTGGCAAAAGAACAAGGTTGCACGATTTTACTCGTCACCCACGATAACCGGATTCTCGACATCGCCGATCGCATTGTCAATATGGAGGATGGTCGTTTAAACGATTAACTGCCGAAAAATTACTTGCCAAAAATCGGACTTTCATGTTAAACTAAAATAATGTCATCTTGGAGAGGTGGCAGAGTGGTCGAATGCGGCAGATTGCTAATCTGTTGTACGAATCGTAAGACCGTACCGAGGGTTCGAATCCCTCCCTCTCCGTATTTTTTGGGTAGGTTCGATGACTGCTCCCCAGGATTATTTCTGCTCCGTATATGGTCCGGTTGCCTCTTGGCGTTTCGGCAGTTCCTTGGGCATCGATCCGATTGGTTTAGTTTCCACCTGTTCCTTTAACTGTGCCTACTGTCAGTTAGGAGAAATTGAGCAAAAAACCGAGCAACGAAGAGTTTTTATCACCAGCGAACAAATTAGCAGGGATTTAAGTGCCTTTGCTCCTTGGGACGTGGATATAGTCACGCTCAGTGGTAGCGGGGAACCCACCCTCGCCCTCAATTTAGGGGAAATACTGGCCACCGTCAAGGAAATAACCAGGCGGCCGGTGGCGGTCTTAACCAATAGTACCCTCTTGGGAGATGCCCAAGTGCGTCAAGACTTGAGCAAAGCTGATATCGTCGCCGCTAAAATCGATGCTGTTTCCGAGGCCCAATGGCGACGGGTTAACCGTCCGGTCCCCAGTCTGGATTGGCAGGAGCTTTGGTGGGGATTAAGACAATTTCGCCAAGAATGGTCGGGAAAACTAGCAATTCAAACCATGGTACTGGCTTCTTGGTCGCCCCAAGATCAAGACCGATACATCGATTTGATGCAACAGCTACAACCGGATGAAATTCAACTTAACACCCCGACCCGTCCCCGGGCCAGACAAAGACAATTAGAAACCCGCGGTAATAATCCCCTCAGCGCAGGCGACGGAATGCAAATTCTCAAACCCGTAAACGCTGAAATATTGGCAATTTGGGCGGAAAAAATCGCCACGGCCACGGGAATTACCGTGCGCTGTGTGCCACTTACCGCCACAAGTCTCTAGGGCTTCGGCCGGGGTTTTTCTTCTTTCGGCTTGACATTAAAATAAGCCTCCATTACCTGACGTACCATGGGTGCGGCCACTTTACCACCACCACCGCCAGAATGTTCCGCAAAGGCGACCACGACAATTTCGGGCTTGTCGAAGGGTGCGAAAGCTCCAAACCAAGCGTGGGACTGCCCCGGAGGTGCTTCTGCCGTGCCGCTTTTGCCCGCTACAGGCGGTAAAGCGGGGTCCGATAGGGCCCGCCCCGTTCCTTCCGCTACCACGGCTCTCAGGGACTTTCTCAGGGTGTCTAGGGTGCTAGGTTTCATGTTCAAAGACTTTCGCCATTCCTTAACATCCCGGGCATCCTGTAAAAGGTGCGGTTTCACCAAAAAACCACCGTTAGCGGGGACAGCAAACATCACAGCTACCTGTAGGGGAGTCGCTAGGGTAAATCCTTGACCGATCGACATATTAATCGTATCCCCTACGGACCAATCCCAGTTTTTAAAATTACGCAGTTTCCAATCGCGATCGGCAATTAACCCCGGAGTTTCTTCCGCTAATTCTATCCCGGTTTTCTGACCGAAACCGTAGCGCCGAGCCATGGCAATTAAAGCCGGCCCCCCCACCCCGCGACCAATTTGACCGTGAAAAGTGTTACTACTCATGGCCATGGCCCGGACAAAACCGATCGGACCAAAACCGGCGTGATTCCATTCCCCGAAAGCTGTCCCCCCCACATAAAGAGCGGCAAAGGTATTTAAGACCGTATTGGGGGGAAATTTCCCCGATTCCATGCCGGCAGTGGCAGTGACGACTTTAAAGGTGGAAGCGGGGGGAAATCCTTGGAGAGCGCGGTTAACAAACGGGTTGCCCTCCGCTTGTAGTTTTTTCCAGGTGGCGGTGGTAATTGGGGCCGAGAAAACATTGGGATCAAAACTAGGATAACTGACCATGGCCCGCACGGAACCATCCCGGGGATCGATCGCCACGATCGCACCTTTGCGTTTTCCTAAAGCGGCCTCGGCGGCTTTTTGGAGTTTTAAATCTAGTGTCAGGGTGACATCTTGCCCCGGTTTAGCAATTTTTTGGCCGAGAATTTGGATTACTTGTCCCGATCCGTTGACCTCTAACTGCATTCCCCCCCATTCTCCCCGCAATTTTGACTCGTAGGCGGCTTCTACACCCATTTTACCGACGACATCTCCCAATCGGTAGCCCTGGGGTCTTTTGGCTTTATATTCCTCCGGGGTTAGTTCCCCGGTATAACCGAGAATATGCGCCCCGATTTTACCATTGGGATAGTAGCGCACTGATTCCACGTCCACTTCAATGCCGGTTAATTCGTCTTTGTATTCCTCTAGGGCGATAATTTGGCCTGGAGTTAAACCCCTAGCGATGCGGATCAGGGTGGAGGGGTTTTCGTCCGCTTCGTTAATGCGTTTTTCTAGGTCGCTTCTGGGAATGCCTAAAATACTGGCTAAACGGTCAAGATTGAGTTTTTGGGCGGGATTACGCTGGGATTTGGGCCAAATATAGGCCGCATGGGTTAAGCGGGCCGTAGCCAAAACTTTGCCATTGCGATCGAATAAGTTGCCCCGGACTGGGGGTTTGGGAAGAATGCGAATCCGGTTATTTTCTGCCCTTTCTCGGTTAATTTGTCCTTGCTGCAGTTGTAAATAGGCCAATCGTGAGCCGACTCCTCCTAGCAGGACAAGGCTAATTAAGCCCATAATTAGCCATGACTGACGCTGACGACCGACTAGACGCTCCTTATCTTTGATTTTATTCTGTAATTTATTCGGCGCTGGCCGCGTCGGCGAGGTGAGCGGTTTTTTCGGTTTCAGTTTGACTTTGGTTTTTGATAGGAGTCCGCTATTACGCATTTGCTTAAAGTTAAAAATTTAAAAGTTATTAGGGCAGTTATCAGTTATCAGTTATCAGTTATCAGTTATCAGTCATCAGTTATCAGATTTGAGTTCTAAGTGAGCAGTATGTATTAAGTGAGCAGTATTAAATAGTAGTTTGCCACTGTCTTTTCACTGATTACTGTTTACTGATCACTGCTTACTGATCACTGTTCACTGATTACTTTTTACTGATCACTGCTTACTGATCACTGTTCACTGAAAAGGACGCAATACTAGGTGATTTAGCTCCTTTCTTGACTAAAGTTAAGGTAATCTGCAATATATATTAACAAAATAGGAGTAAATGCTCGGATAAATTTTAACTTTTGTCAACTTGCCTTGATTTTTCAAAAATACTCAGCAAGGATCTGTCAGAGAGCTTTGATAGGAATTGCTAATAGTTACGATTAAAATGGCATCTTGGGCGAATAATCCAGCAGTTTCGGCAAATTCGCCCGCGTTTAGCCTTTGAAAATAGCGATAGATGATTGGTTCCGTGATACCGGCGATCGAGATTTCAGGAAAGGAAACTGGCGCAGACATATAGTTTAAGAGTCTTTTGTCAAGTATTTCTTAACTATATGTAACATTATCCCTGTTCAAAATGTAATCACACTGCGGATAGAATCCCCTTGGCGCATCAGGTCAAAGGCCTCGTTAATTCTTGCCAGAGGTAGAACGTGGGTGATTAAATCATTGATGTTAATCTTGCCATCCATGTACCAGTCGACTATTTTGGGTACATCTGTACGACCCCTTGCCCCACCAAAAGCCGTACCTTTCCAGACCCGTCCGGTGACTAATTGAAAAGGACGGGTACTAATTTCTTGGCCGGCCCCAGCTACACCGATAATAGTGGCAACACCCCAACCTTTATGGCAACATTCCAAAGCTTGACGCATAATCTGGACATTGCCGATACATTCAAAACTATAATCGGCCCCACCTTTAGTTAAATCCACCAGATAGGCCACTAAATCCCCCTCGATTTCTTGGGGATTAACAAAATGAGTCATCCCGAATTTGGTCGCTAAAGCTTGTTTCTGGGGATTGATATCGACCCCGACAATCATATCGGCCCCCACCAAACGGGCCCCTTGAATAACATTTAAACCAATACCTCCCAGACCAAAAACCACCACTTTTGCCCCCGGTTCCACTTTAGCGGTATTAATCACCGCACCGATACCTGTAGTGACTCCGCAGCCGATATAACAGACTTTTTCAAAAGGAGCATCCGGGCGAATCTTGGCTAGGGAAATCTCCGGCAGCACGGTATAGTTAGCAAAAGTCGAGGTTCCCATGTAGTGATAAAGGGGCTGACCATCAAGGGAAAAACGACTGGTTCCATCCGGCATTACTCCCCGACCTTGGGTAAGACGAATCGCTTGACAGAGATTGGTTTTAAAGCTGAGACAGTATTCGCACTGACGACATTCGGGAATATATAGGGGAATCACAGGATCGCCCACTTTTAGGCTAGTGACACCTTTTCCCACTTCTACCACGATTCCAGCCCCTTCATGGCCTAAAATTGAGGGAAATAAGCCTTCAGGATCGGCCCCAGAGAGAGTATAGGCATCGGTGTGACAAACTCCCGTGGCTTTGATTTCTACTAACACTTCCCCTGCTTGCGGTGGTGCTAATTGTACCGTTTCAATAGTTAGGGGTTTTCCCGCTTCTAGGGCAACTGCCGCTCGAACATCCATAGGCTAAAAGCAATAGGTTTTTTCCAGTATAATACGGCTAAACTCGGATATTATAGCTAATAAATCAAAATTATCAGGATTTTTTCGGCTTTTCTTCCCTATTTCACCCTGATTTGTCCTGACAAGCTCAAAAATACGAGAGTTTTTGGGCGTTGCTGAATCAGGGTATGAATGTCAACCGTGCATCTTATCCAAAAGTTAGTTTGGGTCTAGGTTTTAAAAACCCCACATAAGAAGATTCATGTCTTAAATCGGCTTTTTAGCTATCAGCTGTCGCACTTCCTAAGTAGTCGTGCAAAATTAATTTCTTAGTCAAGACAGGAGACAGGAGGCAAAAGGCACTCATGCAAAAGGCACTCATGCAAAAGGCACTCATGCAAAAGGCAGCTTTGTTCTCCCCACACCCCACACCCCACACCCCACACCCCACTGATAACTGATAACTGATAACTGATAACTGATAACTGATAACTGATAACTTATTTCCAACCAGCGCGATTCATTACCTGTACTGCTTTGGCTAAATTAGGACCATAATTAGCCACACTAACGGTATCTTCTTTACCGCGTCCGAGTTTGGCTAGGAAAGGGTCTAAAGCAACCCCTGGAACGACGGGATATTCGCGATTACCCTTAGCAAAAAAGTTCTGTGCTTCATTGCTAGAAAGATACTCTAAAAATTTAATCGCCGATTCTCGATTCGGGGCAGTTTTAATTAAACCACCACCGCTAATATTAACGTGAGTGCCGCGGCCTGCTTGGTAGGGGAAAATTACGCCTACTTGGTCATAAATTGCCCGTTTAGCGGGGTCTTTTTCTTCGGCATACCCAGCTAAGTAATAGGTGTTAGCTAGGGCTAAATCGGCAATTCCTGCGGCGACAGCTTCGATTTGTGCCTTATCATTTCCCTGGGGTGGACGGGCAAAATTAGCCACTAATCCCCGACACCATTTTTCTGCGGCCGCTTCCCCTTGGATGTCGATTAACCAAGCAGTAAAAGATTGACTATAGATGTTACTAGATGACCGGGTGACGACTTTTCCTTTCCATTTGGGATTGGTTAAGTCTGCATAGGAATCGATTTCTCTGGGGTTAACTCTGTCTTTGTTGTACATAATTACCCGCAAGCGTTTACTAAACCCAAACCAGTGACCTTTGGGGTGACGCAAATTAGCGGGAATTCTTTGGGTAAGAATGCGGGAATTGACGGGGGCAAAAATTCCCTGTTGGTCGGCGCGCCATAGTCTCCCCGCATCTACCGTCAGGAGTATATCAGCAGGACTATTGCGGCCTTCGCTTTTGATTCGTTCGATTAATGGGTCCGCTTCCCCTTCGACGAGGTTAATTTTTATTCCCGTTTGTCGGGTGAAGTTGTCATACAATCGTCGGTCGGTGTTGTAGTGACGGGAGGAATAGAGGTTTAATTGTTTAGTTTGGGCGGAAACCTCGTTTATTTTCCCTAATTGACCCACTGCTACCGCTAAGGTGGCTGTTCCCGCGCCTAGAAAGACTCTCCGAGTTATTTTATCGTTCATTGCTCGATTCTTGGCAAAGTTGTCTTTTCCTATTGTACAGCTATTGAGAATAATTCTTATCTGTACGAGAAATTACTTGTCGGGCTAGGGCGGTAAATGGGGGAAAATATTGGTAAAATCAGGGTTTTTTGTGTAAATGAGGCTAATAAATCCTCGAATCTATCGCTATTTAAATTCAATAAGCTTAAGATGTTACCCTAAGCTCGATCGAGGCTATTGTGGAATGAGAGCAACGAGAGTCAAAGATAATGATCAACAGTAATCACCAACAAGCGATCGAGCTAATGTTAGCATCGGGAGACTATAATCAATTATTGTTATTCTGTCAACAAGCGCTGGCGGTTCATCCGGAAGTGACTGATTATTATCCCTATCTGGGATTAGCTTATCTGCTGCTAGGGCAGCAAGCAACAGCGCAAGAAATTTGGTTATTTTGGCTATTACAATCAGAGTCTAGTCAAGATTTAATTCTGCTCCTCAAAAAAGAGATAATTAGAAATCTCGATTGCTGGCAGTTTGGCCAAGCTAAATTAATCTATCTCCAGGGGCTAGAATTAGAAGAAATAGAAGGGGATGAAGAGATAGAAAATTATGCGCTGACTGCGATTAACTCCTGTCTTCAAGAGGTGCAAGAGGCAATTAATCGGCGAGAATATACTTTAGCTGAGGACTTTTACTTAAGAATTTTATCTTGGCGTGAACAATTAGCTTACATCTGGCACGATTTAGGATACTTATACTATATAATTAACCGACTAACAGAATCTTTTAACTGTTTAGCAAGAGCCATTAACTTAGAGGAAAATCAAGCCTTATATCATTATACTATGGCCTTGGTGCTAGAAAAACAATTGCGTTTAGATATAGCTTTATCAGCTTATCAAAAAGCGATTGAACTCAATCCCAATTTTGTCGATGCTTATAATAAACTGGGCAATTTATTTTATAAATTAGGGCAGCTAGAGTCAGCCGAAAAATTCTATCAGCAGGGGATTAATAGCCGGGCTGATTTTTATCCTTTTTATATCAATTTAGGCAATGTCTATTTAGTTAAACAAGCTTGGACAGAAGCAAAAAATGCTTATAAAACTGCCCAACAACTGGCAGGAGATAGACGAGAAATTAGTCAAAATCTCTCCCTTTGGGAAATCCTGCAAGCTGACCAACAAATTGCCGATCTTTACTCAGGTGATTATTTTTATCAAAGAAAACTCTATCAATTAGCACTAAACTATTATCAAAAATTATTAGCAATTAAAGTAGAAGATAGCAACTTTTATTTAAATTGCGCCCATTGCTATCTCATTCTCAAAGAAGAAAAACAAGCTTTGGAAGTTTATAAAAAAGGCATTAGCTATCATCCAAAAAATATTGATTTACATTTGCGCCTAATTTGGTTACTACAAAATAATTATCCGATCGAGGTAGCAATTCAAGCCAGTAAATCAGCTTTAGAGTATCTTCCCGATCACCTATCTCTGAAGTTAGAATTAATGCGGTTAATGCCGATAGTTTACACAAATCAAGCAGATATTATGCAATATCGATCGAACTACGAGAAACAGTTAGATAATATCTTGTCTAATCTTGATTTAACCACTACTCATCAACAACAGGAGGCTTGGAAAAGTATTGGATTAAGAACTAATTTTTATCTTCAATATCAAGGTCAAAATGATTTAGAACTACAAAAAAAATATGGGGAATTAGTTTATAAAATTACCTCGGCTAACTTTCCCAATTGGGTGAAAAACCTAACCATACCGACGGGAAAAATTCGTCTTGGCTATATTTCTGCTCACTTGCGTCATCACACGGTAGCGAAACTCTTTCAAGGATGGTTGCAGTGGCGAAGTCGAGAACAATTTGAAATTTATTGTTATGGAATAGATATTAATAAAACCTTCGATAATTTTACGAGAGAATATCAACAGCAAAGTGATTATTTTTATCAGTTTGATAATCTAGTCAGTGGGGAAAAAATTGCCCAACATATTTTAGATAATCAGTTACATATTCTCGTTTATTTAGATATTGGTATGGATGCTCGTACTACTCAACTAGCAGGATTACGTTTAGCTCCAGTACAATGTGTAACTTGGGGCCATCCCATCACCTCAGGATTACCAACCATTGATTATTTTATCTCCAGTGAATTAATGGAACCCACCGAGGGAGATAATCACTACAGTGAAAAATTAATTCGCTTACCCAATTTAGGTATTGCCTATCCCAAACCTTCCCTTCCTCCCCAGAGGAAAACTCGTTTAGAGATGGGATTAGCCGAGGATAAAATCATCTACTTAAACTGTCAAAGTTTATTTAAATATCTGCCAGAAAATGACGATATTTTTCCTAGAATTGCCCAACAAGTTCCCCACAGCAAATTTATTTTTATCTGCCATCGTAGCGAATTTGTGACCCATTGCTTTCAGTCGAGATTAAGTCAAGCTTTTAATAAGTATGGACTCAATTGGCAAAATTACGGGGTAATGATGCCACAATTAGAACAAAATGATTATTTTCAGCTTAACTTATTAGCAGACATCTATTTAGATAACTTAAGTTGGTCGGGAGGAAATACCACCCTCGAAGCAATTGCCTGTCAGCTTCCAGTTGTTACCTGTCCCGGGGAATTTATGCGCGGACGACATTCCTATGCTATCTTGAAAAAATTAGGCATAACCGAGACAATTGCTACGGATAAAAATCACTATATTGAAATTGCTATCCGTTTAGGTTTAGATAATCAATGGCGACAAACAATCAAAGATTATACTAAAGTGAATATCGATACAGTATTTAACGATCAAACCTCTGTAGAAAGTCTAGAAAGATTTTATCAATCTCTAGTAGGAGAAGGTAAATAAAACTTTAGAGCTAGATAAAATTTAAAAAACTCACATCCGACGACCGACTCCCCCAAACGAAATCATTAAGATAACTGCTATAGTTGAAACCCGATTAAATTTTCGATCGCTTTGAGCAAATCTTGATTAGTCCAATTCTGGTACAGATAAGCAGCGATCGCGCATCCCCCCGCACCGACTCCTTCCTTGACGAAACCTTGTTCATAAGCTTGCAAAACCGGGTATTTAGAGGCGGAAAAGTTTAATTGTGTGGCTAATAAGGGTATTTTTCCGATCATGCTGGCTAATCCCACCGTATCCCCCGTTTTATCTTCCGCTACCCAACGAGTTGTACCGACGATGATATTTTCCCAGTTAACGGGATAGGCATATTTAGCTACTAGAGCTTGAATTAGGGCAGAAACGGCTAACATTTGGGTTCCCCCAGCAAGAAGTACCCCACCCTGCCCACTGGCGGCGATCGCCATGCCAGCGACGAAAATCTGCTGAGGATCGCCTAGGGCGGCGATTACCTCAAAAGGATCAAAAATTTCTTTTTGGGCTAATCCCTGCTCAACTATTGCCTGTTTCTGAGCATGATTGCACTGGGGATGGCTGCTGTTAACTTTGCCGTTGGCTCCATAACCCAATCCGGTGAGGATGGCGAGGGCGGTGGTGGTGCCACCCACCACACATTCGCCGATAATTAGATAACTAGACTCCCGGGCTAATTTTTCTCCCCAGGTTAGTCCTTGGGCGAACAGGTGTTTTACTATGTCGAGATCTAGGGCGCGGCCGGTGGAGAGACAACGGGCCGGTTGTCCCCCTAGTTCGATATAATCGACGGCCGGGGGCAAGGGTAAACCGGCGTTAAAAACCCGGACAGGAATAGCTAATTTTTCCACTACGGCGCGGGTAATATAGGCAGGGGAGGCTCCCACCGTTAGGGGTGGTAAGGGATAACGGGGATGGGGTGAAACTCCTTTAACGATAAATTCGGCATCGGCGATCGCTGTATATTTTCTATCTTCCGGGGTGGCGCCGGCGGTGGAGATTCCGGGGATTAATCCCGTCTCGGTAAAGCCTAAAACTAGGGCAAATATCGGACAAGATTTTTGATGGCGCTCTAACCAATTTTGCCCCTGTTCGATTTCCGTGTAAATTTTAATCATCTGTTGATTTTGTCCTCTTACTTATCACTATTTCCCTCTCTCCATGAGATGATCTTTGATTTCGACATATTTAGAAAATAAGTTATCAATACTAGCCAGTTTTGCCCCGTATGCTAAGGCTGTAGCCATAATAATACGGTCAAAAGGATCTTTGTGAATGGGAGATAAATTAACGGCTCTAATGGCAATTTCTGGGGTAATTGAAAATATATCTATTTTAGCTACTGTTAAAGCTTGTTGAATCCACTCTTGAAGGGGATAACTTAATTCTAATCTTCCCCGTTGGTTAGCAAGGGCTATTTCATAACAAGAAATGGGTGAAACACCGAGAGATTCTGCTAACTCAAATTTTTCTAGCCAATGCTCGGCAAATCTGTCAAAATTGCCATTTATTAACCACAACCAAATATGAGTATCAAGCACAATTACTTCAGACATTCCCAATCTTCTTCATCTACAATAGGACTGACTATATCACCTAGTATTTTAGCTTTACCCACCATATTCTCCACTGGAAAACGCCGTTTAAATAAGGATGTTTTTTCTTCTAATAAGTTGTTTTTGCTGGCGGTGAAATTTTTAATTAATTGATAAAGTTCATCCAGTTGTTCTTCAGGTAGATTATCAATTGCTGTTTGAATAAGTTCTTTAACAGTCATAGTTTTACTCTCTATTTTCTGAACTTGAGTTATATTATAACACAACGGTTCCTTCAATAAAGGGACTCATCTTGAGATTTTACCTAAAATACAGCAGACTAAAAACTTTCTCCGCATTTGGTAAGCTAAGACTCATTTAAACCGTTTATTCTTAGATTAGCGGAATCTCCCCCAATGCAAGAGTGCCTCGTCTCAAAAAGTAATTTAAACACTTAACAGCTTATGTCTTCCCTGTCTTCTGCAATTATCGATACTTGGCGACGTTTTTACCGAGATCCCCTGGCGGTAATAGGAGCGATCGCATTAATGATAATTATTTTTGCTGTCCTATTCGGTCCGATTTTCTATCGAGTTCCTATCGATACCATTGATTTTAGTCAAACCACTGCTCCCCCTAGTTTAAAACATCTTTTCGGGACTAATGATCTGGGACAGGATCAATTGGCGAGGATTTTGGTGGGGGGTCGAATTTCCCTGGCGGTGGGGATTGCTGCTATGATGGTGGCGATGATTCTGGGGACGGCGATCGGGGCTATTTCTGGGTTTTACGGGGGGGCGATCGATGGCTTATTGATGCGATTAACGGATTTATTTCTATCTTTGCCCCAATTACCCCTACTTTTGCTAATTGTCTATCTATTTCGCGATAGTATCAAAAAAATCGCCGGACCGGAAACGGGTATTTTTATCCTCGTGGTTTTGGTGATCGGGGGTTTAAATTGGATGTCGGTGGCGCGATTGGTGCGGGGAAATTTATTAAAATTACGGGAGATGGAGTTTATCTCGGCCGCGATTGCTTTAGGGGCCACTCCTTTCCGTTTAATCTGGGTGCATTTATTACCTAACGTTTTGGGAATGATAATCGTAGCAGCCACTTTAGCCGTGGGTAATGCGATTATTACCGAGTCAACCCTGAGTTTTTTGGGTTTGGGTTTCCCCCCCGATGTGCCGACTTGGGGACAAATGTTATTTAAAGCTAAAGATTACTTGACAACTGCCCCCCACTTGGTCATTTTTCCGGCTCTGGCTATCGTGATCACAGTGTTAAGTATTAATTTTATCGGTGATGGTTTACGCGATGTCTTCGATCCTCATGTTTGAGGAACTGTGGAACTGGATAATTGCCGAAAAGTACCCAGAACCTCTATGATAATCAGTAGCGATGGTGAGGAAATAAATACTGTGAGTAGCGTAACTGTCATTAGCGATCAGAAGTTTGACCAAGAGGTTTTTGAGGTCGAAAAACCCGTTTTAGTCTATTTTTGGGCGAGTTGGTGCGGTCCGTGCCGTCTGGTATCCCCCTCGATCGATTGGGTGGCCAAAACCTACGACGAACGGCTAAAAGTAGTTAAACTAGAAATAGACCCTAACCCCGACTCGGTGGCTAAATGCAAGGTGGAAGGTGTTCCCGCTTTACGCATCTTTAAAGATAAAAAACTTATTGCCACTCATGAAGGGGCGATCGGCAAACCACAATTACAATCTTTTATCGATACCTATGTCAGCTAATTAGGTATCTGTGGTTATGAATAACTTAACCCTAGCAAACCGCTTACAGGCACTACAATCCAACGTTTTTGCCGATATGGATCGGGCAAAAGCTGCCAGTAGAGAAGCGGGTAATACCATTATCGATCTTTCGCTCGGTTCCTCCGATCTTGGGGCTGCTCCCCATGTTGTCGATGCTATTGAGCGATCTCTCCACGATCCTCACACCCACGGCTATTTACTCCATAATGGGACCAGAGACTTCCGCATAACTGCCGCTAACTGGTATAGCGATCGCTTTGGTGTCCCCATCGATCCAGAAACGGAGGTTTTACCCCTGATTGGTTCTCAGGAAGGCACGGCCCATCTACCTTTGGCCCTTCTCAACCCCGGGGATTTTGCCCTACTCCTCGATCCGGGTTATCCCTCCCATTTAGGCGGTGTTGCCCTTGCCGGCGGTCAAATCTACGGAATGCCAATTTTGGCAAAAAATGACTTTCTGCCGGTTTTAGAGGACATTCCTGAGCTAGTGCTGGCACAATCGAAGCTGATGGTCTTGAGTTATCCCCATAATCCCACCACAGCGATTGCGCCTTTGGCATTTTTCCAAAAAGCGGTTGATTTTTGCCGTCAGCATAATTTAGTCTTAATCCACGATTTTCCCTATCTAGACATCTTTTTTGCGGGAACATCGCCCCCCCCGTCAATTTTACAGGCCGATCGAGCTAAAACTAATTCGATCGAGTTTTTTACCTTTTCTAAGTCCTATAATATGGGCGGTTTTCGCATCGGTTTCGCCATTGGCAACCCGCAGTTAATTATGGCTTTGCGACAGATTAAAGCCATGGTTGATTTTAATCAGTATTTGGGCATTCTCAACGGTGCGATCGCTGCTTTAACCGGTAATCAAGATTCAGTCAAGGAAACCGTCGCTATCTTCCAAAAACGCCGGGATGTGTTTATTAATGCCCTAAATCGCATCGGTTGGCCAGTTGCCACCCCGGCCGCCACTATGTACGTTTGGGCGAAAATTCCCCCCAGTTGGCCGGGTAATTCCGTCGATTTTTGTCGGCAATTGGTGGCCCAAACCGGTGTCGCTGTTTCCCCCGGTTCTGGTTTTGGTAAGGGTGGTGAGGGTTATGTGCGTTTTGCCTTAGTTCACGATCCCGATATTCTAGAGGCTGCCGTGGAGAAAATTGGGGCTTTTTTGGGATAAAACCGATATTCTAAGCAGTGGTTATGCTGCAATCGATAACTTTCGCCTTGTTGCTGCTGATATTCCGGGTGATATTGGTAATGTGTCCACTCCCGAACCTTCTGGTGTTATCGGATTAGACATACTAGGTGGTGGTTTAGTGGTGCATTGCGTCGCTAAACGTCGTTAACTGCGCTTGGGGTGCGGAGATGAGCCAAAATTTTGCTAATTCCCCACCCTTTGCGGTTAAAAGCTTTAATTGTGCTGCTGTCTTTGTAATTGCTCGATTGCGTCGGGGGATAAATCGGTGAATTGGGCGATTTCTGGGATAGAAAAACCAGCAGATAGCATTTTTAGGGCAATTTGTCGAGCTTTTTCTTCTTTACCCGCTTGCAAGCCTTTTTGTAGTCCCTTTTCCTCGCCTTCTCGCCGTCCTTTTTGTAGTCCTTTTTCCTCGCCTTCCTCTAAAATATCTTGATAGATGACGGATTCTCTCATAATGTCACTCCGAAGGATTTTTTTAATCGTCTCTCGATTGTAATTCCTCGATCGCGTCGGGGGATAAATCGGTAAATTGGGCGATTTCTGGGATAGAAAAACCAGCAGATAGCATTTTTAGGGCAATTTGTCGAGCTTTTTCTTCTTTACCCTTTTGTAGTCCCTTTTCCTCGCCCTCTCGCCGTCCTTTTTGTAGTCCTTTTTCCTCGCCTTCCCCTCTACCTTCCTCTCTACCTTCCTCTAAAATATCTTGATAGATGACGGATTCTCTCATAATGTCACTCCGAAGAATATTTTTAATCGTCTCTCGATTTAATACTAACCCGGCGAGAATACTGGTGGCGGCAGCGAGATTGCTTTGCACCTGTTTTTGGGAGATAGTTTCTAGAGAACGGGACACCTGACTTAACACCTGTTCGGGATCATCGGTATCGCTGAGGACGGCAAAGGGTAATAAACCGGGATGATGAAAAAATTGCGGTGTATTTTCTTCCCAAAGACGGATGACTTGGAAGGAATGAAAGGTTTCCCCCAGACGGAAGGTATTTTCTTGTACTAGGGGGGAATCACTGCGTCGCAGATAAATTACCACTTGACGCATTTGTTTTTGGGGATGACGACGATAGACGCGAAGGCGATAATCGAGCATTCGGAAGGGAATTTTGGAGTCGGGGTCGGTTTGAAACTCGGTATGGAGAATCAATTCCTCTGACTGCAAAAAAATCAGAGAATCGGCCCGAATGGGGTCTAATTGTAATTCCGTCGGGTCGAGGACGGTTAAGGAGAGGGGAGAACCCAATAACCAAGTGGCTAGATCATCGGAGAAGTTTTCGGCAATAAATTTACAAATATTATCAAACATCGTGAACGTTTTGTCTTTGTAATTCCTCGATTGCGTCAGGGGATAAATCGGTAAATCGGGCGATTTCTGGGATAGAAAAACCAGCAAAAAGCATTTTTAGGGCAATTTGTCGAGATTTCTCTTCTTGTCCTTCTTGTCGTCCCTTTTCCTCGCCTTCTCGCCGTCCTTTTTCCTTGCCTTCCTCTAAAATATCTTGATAGATGACGGATTCTCTCATAATGTCACTCCGAAGAATTTTTTTGATCGTCTCTCGATTGTAATTCCTCGATCGCGTCAGGGGATAAATCAGTAAATTGGGCGATTTCTGGGATAGGAAACCCAGCAGATAGCATTTTTAGGGCAATTTGTCGAGCTTTTTCCTCTTTTCCCTCTCGCAATCCTTCTTGTCGTCCTTTTTGTAGTCCCTTTTCCTCGCCTTCCTCTAAAATATCTTGATAGATGACGGATTCTCTCATAATGTCACTCCGAAGAATATTTTTAATCGTCTCTCGATTTAATACTAACCCGGCGAGAATACTGGTAGCGGCAGCGAGATTGCTTTGCACCTGTTTTTCGGGGATAGTTTCTAGAGAACGGGACACCTGACTTAACACCTGTTCGGGATCATCGGTATTGCTGAGGATGGCAAAGGGTAATAAACCGGGATGATGAAAAAATTGCGGTGTATTTTCTTCCCAAAGACGGATGACTTGAAAGGAATGAAAGGTTTCCCCCAGACGGAAAGTATTTTCTTGCACTAGGGGGGAATCACTGCGTCGCAGATAAATTACCACTTGACGCATTTGTTTTTGGGGATGACGACGATAGACGCGAATGCGATAATCGAGCATTCGGAAGGGAATTTTGGAGTCGGGGTCGGTTTGAAACTCGGTATGAAGAATTAATTCCTCTGACTGCAAAAAAATCAGAGAATCGGCCCGAATGGGGTCTAATTGTAATTCCGTCGGGTCGAGGACGGTTAAGGAGAGGGGAGAACCCAATAACCAAGTGGCTAGATCATCGGAGAAGTTTTCGGCAATAAATTTACAAATATTATCAAACATCGTGAGCGTTTTGTCTTTGTAATTCCTCGATAGTTGCGGGGGATAAATCGGTAAATCGGGCAATTTCTGGGATAGAAAAGCCAGCAGATAGCATTTTTAGGGCAATTTGTCGAGATTTCTCTTCTTGGCCTTATTCTAAAGCTTCCCGATAGACTTTAGTTTCCCTCAAATCACTTAAACTAAACATAGCTTCTATCTCCTTACGGTTTAATTTGGGCAATTTATAAATGAGAATTATCTCGATTAATTCGAGAATGTCCTCTCTTTTGTCTGCTATCCGTGAATTGTTGCGTAAATTGTTTAATCTAAGGCTTTTTTATTTAAGGCTCTTCGTTACTTGTTATGGTTCGATAGGGGGGCATAAATCGACTAAATCCTTATCTGGCAAGAGACTTAATTGATTAGTTCGCTCTAGATAAGAAACAATTGACAAAAATCGCTAAATGCCTTTCTATATAAGGGTTCCATCCCTTATAACCCCCGTCCATTGCATAACACAAACCGAAGAGCCTTATTTAATTTAACCATTGTTGCAAATCTTCCAAATCCGAAAAATTCAATAAAGCAAGGGCTAAATTATCCAATTGATTAGGATTTAACTGTTTAATTTTTTGTTCTAACTTTAAAGGAATAGAACCTAGTTTTAGGTTTAGCTGACGCAAAATCAGGCTTTTTTTAGCAGATAATTCCCCTTCCTCTTTGCCTTCCTCTAAAGCTTCTTGATAGACTTTAGTTTCTCTTAAATCACTTAAACTAAACATTTTTTCAATCTCCTTACGGTTTAATTTGGGCAATTTATAAATGAGAATTGTCTCAATTAATTCGAGAATGTCCTGCCTTTTTAAAGACTCCTGGAATTGTTGTCTAACTTGTTGAATCAGTTCTTTTCCTTGTTCTAAGGTCTTTTGTTCCGATTCCACAATTAATTGTAACACTTTTACCCCCAGAGAATCCCCCTCATCTAACTGATTCAGATAATAACAGTTAACCCGTCCTGACTCAAAGAATTCTTGATAACGAGATTTGGGACTGTTTTCAATTTCCCGATGAGGATAAATGATTACCCCTTGCCAATTCTGGCTTAACTCGCTTTGATGAAAATAGAGAAATATTTCACTAAAAAAGCGGGAGTAAAACCGTTCATCTTTTTGAAATTGTACCTCAACAAAGTAAATCGGGTCATTCAGGTTATCGGGAAGAAAGACCCCATCTAAACGAAAAGCGAGTTGTTTGACTTCTAGGGAGGAAAATTGATAATGATTGACGGTTTCCGGGGGAAGATTGAGCAAATCAAAGAAACTTTCAGGAAAAGTCTCAAAGAGACGATAGAAAATACTGTCCCTTTTCACTCAATTTTGTCCCTCAATGACTTGTGGTACTTGTTCAATATTTAAGTCTAAAGCTTGGGCAATTTGTTCTAGACTTAATCCTAAGGACAATAATCGGGGTATAGAGGTTAATTTAGCGGATAATTCTCCTTCCTCTAAAATATCTTGATAGATGACGGATTCTCTCATGATGTCACTCCGAAGGTAAGATTCCGTCCAAGAATCCCCACGCATTTAGGTAACGGGAGTGTCAACCACCAGGAATGCCGATAGCTGGTTAAAACCACTAAGATAGGGCGGCGAGAGTAACTAAAGACGATTTTTTTGGTAAGATCAAAGCTAAACTAACCATCACGCCCTCTTGAGGGAATATTTATTTATGAGCGATATAGGGTTTATTTTGACGATAATCAACAATTTCCTGCAAATTTACTCGGTAATCCTAATTGTTAGGGTTTTACTGACTTGGTTCCAAAATGCTGGTTGGGCCTATCAGATTATGTCTTTTCTCAGTCCGATTACCGATCCCTATTTAAACCTCTTTCGCTCGATTATCCCACCCCTAGGCGGAATGGACTTGTCCCCGATTCTCGCGTTCCTGCTGCTCAACGTTGTTCAGAGTGTCGTAGCCACAGGGGCCAGCAGTCTGGTCAGTAGCAGTTTCTAAATCCGCGGATCCACACTACTGGTAAAACCAGAAGCTTTGAATTTTTCCAGTCGCAAGGGGGTTGGTTGATTGGTAGAAACAGAAATTCTGATCTCGAAATCACTAATCCCCGGTGGCACTTCGGGAATTGCCCCGACTCGGCTACGATTTTGTAAAGCCGGTTCCCCGTTAGCATCGTAAATCCGACCAAAAACATCGGCATCATAGACGGTTTTTCCAGAATTATTTTTAGCTTTGCCGGTGATTAAAAAACAATTAGCCGGAAAACTGGTTCCTCCACTGGTGACACTCCCCTCGGCTAATTCGGGGGGACAGTCTTTGTAAGATACATCTAATAGTTGAATTGGGGTCAAAGCTTGAGCAATAGGGATGATAAGCCAGCTAGACAGCCAGAAGAGAGCAGAAAGCAGTAAAACGGTGAGCGAGCGTGGTGTCATAGAAGAGTGATTTTACGGTATGATTTCCCCAATACTTAGATTATCGTGGATCGTCACCCTTTGAAATCAGCTTTTTTAGGACTTTCATGGATCGAGATGAGATTGAAACCACTCTCAAAGCGGCTTTTCTCCAGTGTGAGGCTTTATTCTGTCCTCTCAATCAACAACAAAAAGAAATTTTGTTAGAGGTGTTTTTTGAGCGAAATTCCCTCGCTGATGGCAATCCCCTCGACGAATTAACATCTATGCAAAGGGAGATTTTACTAGAATTTATCCTCAAACAAGAACGGGAAAATTTAGCTTGGAAAAGTTCCCTCCTCAATGATTGGCTTAACGATCGCCCTTCCGGTGCGGTACAATTTATCCGCGATCAGTATGGCTTGGCTTGGTTGAATAGCATAAAACCGATTCATTGGCAAGAATATTTACAAAAATTAAGGTTAACCAGAGAAAAATTACAGGTGGGAGATACGATCGAGGTGTCTAATGGATTATGGGAATGGATTCCCGCAGACGCTGCCGATAGTTGCGACTGGTTTCCCTGTGAGGTAATAGAAGTAAATGAAAGTGAGGATGATTCCCCCCCTGTTAGTTGCCGTATTCGCTTTCAAAACGGTGAAGAATGGCAAATACAAGGAATATATCAGTGGAATCGCCCTAATTGGCGTTTTCTGACCTGAAGGAAGATCACTGCTCGGTTATCGGCTAAAATTAAGAACTGTAAAGAAAACAGATAAATTTTATGGCCGCTAAAGTTGAGATCTATACTTGGAGTTCCTGTCCTTTCTGTATCCGCGCTAAAGCATTACTCAACAAAAAAGGGGTGGAGTTTACCGAATATTGTATCGATGGTGATGAAGAAGCGCGAGCTAAAATGTCCGATCGAGCCAATGGTCGTACAAGTGTACCACAAATTTTTATAAACGATCAACACATCGGGGGCTGCGATGACATCTATGCTTTAGATAGAAGTGGTGGTTTAGCTCCCCTGTTGCAGAATTAAGGATAAAAACTATTAATGAAACTAGCCTTTATTATCGATCCGATCGAGTATCTAGATCCGGGCCATGATACCAGTGTAGCTATTATGGAAGCGTCCCAATTATTAGGTCATGAAGTCTGGATTACTTCCATCATCGATCTCAGTGCGATTGCGGGAAAAGCTTGGGCAAAACTAACTAAAATTGAACTGGTTCCTGTGGAGTTAAAAGATAATCATTGGGAGGCTGTATCTCAATGGTATCAGAGACAAGAGACAGTTTTTACCTGCCTAGAAAACTTCGATTTTGTCTGGATGCGAAAAGATCCACCCGTGACAATTGCCTATCTTTATGCCACCTATTTATTAGACCTGATCGACCCCCAAAAAACCCAAGTAATTAACTCAACTAGGGGTTTACGCCATGCCAACGAAAAGTTATACACTATTCACTTTGCTCAGGTAATGCCCGCCACAATTGTTTCCCAAGATAAAGCAACAATTAGGGAATTTGTCAATCAAAAAGGGGCGGCAGTTATGAAACCTTTGGGTGGCAAAGCAGGGGAGGGAATTTTATTTCTTAGTCCCGAAGATCGCAATCTCAATTCAATGATTGAAATTAGCACAAAATGGGGACAAGAACCGGTAATGATTCAAGATTATTTACCAGCTGCCAAAGAAGGAGATAAACGCATTATTGTCCTCAATGGTGAACCGATCGGGGCAGTTAATCGCATTCCCACCGGTTCAGAATTTCGCGGTAATATGGCCGTGGGTGGACGAGTAGCAAAAACAGAAATCAGCGATCGAGAATTAGAAATCTGTGCCACTTTAGCCCCAAAATTACGAGAAGATGGCCTATATTTTGTCGGATTGGATGTGATTGGTGGCTATCTGACGGAAGTTAATGTCACCAGTCCCACCGGCATTCGCGAGATCGATCGATTAAACAATGTTAGTTTAGGTCAACAGGTGATTAAATGGCTAGAAAATTTTGCTTGTGCCAAGGCTCGGCCTTGACACACAATATTTAAGGCTCTTTATTAAAATATCCTTCAGGTAGAACCTGAATAAAGGGTTCCCAAGTAGAACCTGGGAACGAGATAAGAACTCAAATCTGATAACTGATAACTGATAACTGATAACTTACCCACTGATAACTGATAACTGATAACTGATAACTGTAAAAAAATGAATGCTTTATCAATACCGACGTGGATAGTTCATGTATCGAGTGTCGTAGAATGGATAGCGGCGATCTGGTTAGTCTGGACCTATGGCGAAATCAGTAGAGATCGATCGTGGCGAATGTTATCTTGGGGAATGTTACCCGCTTTAATTGGGGCCATGTGTGCCTGTACATGGCATTTTTTTGATAATATCAGTGCCTTATCCTGGTTAGTCACCCTACAGGCAGCCATGACTGTCTTAGGAAATTTTACCCTCTGTGCTGCCGGTTGGTGGCTGTGGCGTTCCAGTAAAATCAGCGTTAACAATGAATAAAGAGAGTTTATTTGCCATTTCCCTGTTTCCCTATCTGGGGTTTCTTTGGTTGATCACTCGTTCAGGAAAAATGCCCCGTTTAGCCTTAATTGGCTTTTATGTGCTGTTAATCTTCGTTTTTATCACCATTCCTGCTGGTATCTACGCTAAAATCCACTATGGTCAAGAATTAGCCAACGTCGATTGGTTACACGGCAGCGCCGAACTTTTCCTCACCCTCTCCAATATTCTCGTCGTCTTAGGTTTTCGTCAGGCAATTTTAGCCAAAAAGGAAACAGAGAAAGGGGAACAGTAAACAGTGAACAGTAAACAGTAATCAGTGAACTGACAACTCACATCTGATAACTGATAACTGATAACTGATAACTGATAACTGAATTGTGATACAATCGCCCCAAAACGTCCCCGCGTCAGTCAAATATGTCCCCGATTACACCGTCCATCAGCGTCAACGAACCAAACCCGCAGGCTGCCATCCAGACTTTATCGGTAGTGGTTCCCATATATAACGAAGTGGACAGTATTCCCCATCTCGTCGAGAGTATCGCCACGATTTTGCGTTCTTATCAAATTAACTACGAGATAATCTGTGTTGACGACGGTTCTAAGGACGGTTCCACCGAGGTTTTAACTAATTTAGCCAAAAATCGCGATGATCTCAAGGCGGTAATATTGCGACGCAACTACGGACAAACCCCCGCCATGGCTGCCGGATTTAATTATGCCACGGGACAGATAATCGTTACCCTCGACGGCGATTTACAGAACGATCCCAATGATATACCCCTATTATTGGCCAAATTAGAGGAAGGTTATGACCTCGTGAGTGGCTGGCGCAAAAATCGCCAAGATGACCGGGTAAAACGGCTTTTACCCTCAAAAATAGCTAATTGGCTAATAGCAAAGGTTACAGGGGTCAAATTACACGACTACGGTTGTTCTTTGAAAGCCTATCGAGCCGAATTAGTTGCCGATATGAATCTTTACGGGGAATTACATCGCTTTTTACCCGCATTGGCTTTTATTGAAGGGGCAAAAATAACCGAAATTCCCGTTAATCACCACGCTAGACGGTTCGGACAGAGTAAATATGGTTTAGGTCGCACAATTCGCGTGATTATGGACTTATTTACTGTCTTTTTTATGAAAAAGTTCCTCACCCGTCCGATGCACATTTTTGGACTCTACGGACTGTTATCGATGGTAGTGGGGATTATTTTAGGCACTTATCTGACTATTCTCAAACTCGGTTTCGGACAAGAAATCGGCGATCGACCTTTGTTAATCCTGGCCGTGTTATTCTTTTTAACTGGGGTACAATTACTCTGTTTTGGTCTTTTGGCAGAAATTTTGATGCGAACTTACCATGAATCCCAAAAACGTCCCATCTACCGCGTTCGTACTGTTGTCGGGAATAGGGGATTTTTCAGTGAACAGTGAACAGTAAACAGTAATCAGTAAAAAGACAGTAGGAAGCTGCTATTTAATACTGCCCACTTAATACATACTGCACACTTAAATAGGGAGGCACAATTATTTGTAGAATGGGTTAGCGGTAGCGTAACATGAGCGGGTGTTGGGTTGAAGCATGAAAACCAACCTACGTTCTGATAACTGATAACTGATAACTGATAACTGATAACTGATAACTGATAACTGATAACTGATAACTGATAACTGAAAAAAATATGACTATTTGGGAACTTGATTTTTATTCGCGGCCGGTGGTGGATGAAAATAATAAAAAAAGATGGGAATTATTAATCTGTGAAACTCCGGCAACAATCGATCGCCCCTCCGATACAATATTTAAATATGCCAGTTATTGTCCTAATACGATGGTTAATTCCCAATGGTTAGGAGAGGCAATTACTGCAGCTATCAAGGCAGCGGGAGTAACTCCCAAAAAAATTCGCTTTTTCCGTCGTCAGATGAATAACATGATTAGCAAAGCTTGCGAGGATATCGGTATTCCCGCTTCCCCTAGTCGTCGCACTCATGCTTTAACTAGATGGATAGAAGAAAGAATGGTTAATTTCTATCCTCAAGAAGTTGGTTATGATCAAAATTTAACTAAAACCGCTTCCGTGAATTATCCTCCTTTAAATGCTGTTCCCCTTCCCGATGCTGTCCGGGGAGATAAGGCAGATAAATGGGCTTTTGTTACGCTAGAATTGTCTTCTTTTCATGATATAAAAGATTGGGATATTAGCTTCGGAGAAAATTTGCCTATACTAGGGATGGGATTAGATGAGAATCTAAAAATCCCCGGTTTAGTTATTTTTTCCCCCCGCGCTTTACCCTTAGCTGGTTGGATGTCAGGGTTAGAAATGGCCTATTTAAAGTTAGAAACTGGTTCCCGTCCCGTGCTACGTTTAGAAACGGGTGCTAGTGATAGCTGGATTCTCGTCAACGTCACTAATGCCGAGACTTTAAAGGAAGCCAAAAACTTTGAAGAAGCTAAACAAAAAGCGAATAATCTGCATTTTTTAGCCATTCAATCTAACCCTGAATCGGAATCCTTCGCTGGTTTTTGGCTACTACAAGAAGGCTCTCAAGAGTAAAGTTTAGTAAAGGTGGGTTTTCAATCCACCCCTAGACAATTAACTTAAAAACATTGTCGGGTCCAACTACCGTGTAACCCGTAGGGAATATGATGTTTAAGATGGATAACCGCTAGGGAATTAGTGATATCTTTAGCATCTAAGATCACCACATTCGATCGATGACTAGCCGCATCGTAAGTGACAACCAATAACCAACCATCATCTTCAGCGATTCCATCGGGTTTAGGCACAAAAACTGGCTCACCCGCAAATCCCCGGGGAGCAAAAGAATGTAATTGTTTTTCTCCCGTTAATAGGTCCAGTTTTAAGATTGCTTGCAAAGGAGCATTACCGGTGGCATGATGAGTGGCAGCGATGTATAAATAACGGTAATCTCGACCAACTTTTGCAGGATTAATGCTGGGAAATTCACAACAATGCTCTAGAATACATTCTCTTGTAACGGTATTTTCTGATAAATTTAGTGTAAATCGCCACAGATGTCCGGGAGCTAAACTATCAAAATCTACCGATTGAAAATTGCTATTTGAATCCAGTTGTGGTAAGGATTGATAACAAATAGAATCAATATAAATTTTCTCCCCTTGTTCAAAAGCATTGCTATGATGGAACACAAAACCCGATGGAGTTTCTAAAACTTTCACTTCTCTTTTGTTAGGATCCCGGGGGATAATAATAATCCTAGTTAACTTGTCCGGTTGATTAATAACGCATTCTCCCGCACCTTTTAACCCAAAAAGAAAGGGGAAAGGATTATAACCAACCGGGTTTTGGAAAAAGATAGCGTAGTGGGGAGTAATAACAAAATCGTGGATAAAACAGAAGCCAGGTATACTGTGGGTATGACGACGTAATAACTTACCCGTGGGACTAATTTCGTAGAGAGTAATAGCACTCGACAAACCCGTTTTAATGGCAAAATTTACCAGACAAGGTTGATGATTATCGAAGATACAAGCGGGATCGATGCGAGGATGAGCGGCAAAAGCATCGCCTCTTTCTAAGATACCATCGAGATAGTCTAAACCAATAGTATCAAGGGTTTTAGCATCGAGGCGATGGGGTTCGGCCGCTTCCCAAAGTGCCAGTAATTTATTACCCCAGTAGATAACATTAGTATTAGCAATATTTTTCAGACGCAAATCAAAAGCATTGCCGAAAATTCCCCCCGGTTTTTTCGTGCCGAAAACACCGCGATAAAGGGGTTTTCCCGCTTTCTGTTCCTGGAGATAACCCTCGGTTTTAACAAAACGATTACGATAATGTACGCGCCCATGATTGAAGCTAATCGCGCTGATCATACCATCCCCATCGAAGGGATGAGCGATCGCAGTGCCAGCGATATCCAGTAAACCGGGGCCGTTTTTAAAGACTGTACCCTGTAAATCGGCGGGAATTTGCCCCTCGATGTCCTCTACCTCGTAATCGTACTCGTTAGGTTGGGATTGATAGCCTTTTTGCCAATCCTGACGATTATAGGATTTTTCGCCAATTGTCGGAGTTAATACCATGGTAGTTTTAGGTTTATATTTACTTTTCTTAACATAACTTAAAACTACCAGAGCTAAAAAGAAGGGGGTGGCTAATCATTTATTTACCCCCTCCTTGTCGTCTTGTTATTTAACAAACAACATTTCTTGATAGGTGGGTAGAGGCCAGAAATTGTCGGCCACTTCCCCTTCCAGTGTGTCAGCATATTCGCGCACCTTATCCATCAAGGGACGGATTGTTTGAGCGGAATACTGCATATGTTCCTCGATCGAGTCAAAATCGTGTTTAGCCATGGCTGCACTCAGTTTGCTAACGCCATCCATCAGTAATTTAATTAGATTCGAGACGGTTTGGGCGCTTTCCTTATCTATCTCGATGCCGATCGCCGCCGCATTAGCGATCGCTGAGGACAATTCCGACAAGTAGCGAACAGCAGCGGGATAAATAATCGTTTTAGCCATACTCACCACCAGTTTCGCCTCCACCTCGATGGCCAGCAAATACTGTTCCGCATAGACATCAAAACGACTTTCCAGTTCCACGGGGGTAAGCACACCCATGCGGGTAAACAGTTCTTCGATATAATCGGCCCTCAGCACGGGTAAAGCATCGGCAGTGGTGCGGAGATTAGCCAAACCGCGCTCTTCTACCGCCATTTTGTGCCATTCTTGGGAATATCCGTTACCTCCGAAGATCACATTTCTGTGTTTGTCCATGATCTCCTTGAGAACACCCTGGGCAGCAGTATTGAGGTCTTCCCCAGCTTTCATCCGGCTTTCTAGGTTATCCGCCACCCAAGTCAGGGAATCGGCTAGAATCGTGTTCATCGCCACCAGCGGCCCAGAAACTGACTGATTAGAACCCACGGCCCGGAATTCAAAGCGATTGCCCGTAAAAGCAAAAGGAGAGGTACGATTGCGATCGCCTGGATCCTTGGGGAATACCGGCAGGGTATCGACACCCAGATCCATCAATCCCGGGGCATCAGAACCCTCAATTTGTCCTTGGCTAATTTGGTCGAATACCTTTTCTAACTGACTGCCCAAATATACGGAAATAATGGCGGGAGGAGCTTCATTTGCCCCCAAACGGTGATCATTGCTGGCAGTAGCCACCACTGCGCGTAAAAGCGCCCCGTACTTGTGAACGCCACGAATAACCGCCCCACAGAATAACAAAAACTGCATATTAGCGTGGGGAGTATCGCCCGGATCCAACAGATTGCCCTGGGTGGCGTTGCCGACAGACCAGTTAACGTGTTTTCCCGAACCATTAATTCCCGCAAAGGGTTTTTCGTGCAGTAGGCAAACAAAACCGTGTTTTTTAGCCGTACTTTTCAGCAAAGTCATAATTAACTGCTGATGGTCACTGGCCACGTTAGCAGCCTCGAAAAAGGGGGCAATCTCGAACTGTCCGGGGGCGACTTCATTATGGCGGGTTTTGGCCGGAATGCCGAGGCGATACATTCTTTCCTCTACTTCCTGCATAAACACCTGAACCCGTTCGGGAATCGCGCCAAAATAATGATCGTCGAACTGTTGACCCTTGGCGGCGGGTTTACCAAATAGGGTGCGACCGGTGAGCAGTAAATCGGGGCGACTATGGGCAAAATGAGCATCTACGAGGAAATATTCCTGTTCAGCGCCGCAGCTGGAGTTAACGGGGGCGACTTCCGTATGTCCTAATAGTTTAAGCACCCTGGTGGCGGCTTTACTCATCGATGAAATCGAGCGTAAAAGCGGCGTTTTTTTGTCGAGGGCCTCTCCTGTCCAAGAGATGAAAACCGTGGGGATACACAGGGTTACACCATTATCCGTCTCCATGACGTAGGCCGGACTGGTGACATCCCAAGCGGTGTAACCCCGCGCTTCAAAGGTGGAGCGAAGTCCGCCGTTAGGAAAGGAGGACCCGTCCGGTTCCCCTTGTACTAAGACTTTGCCCGTAAATTCTGTGATCACCGAACCGTCGCTCTGCACGGAGATAAAGCCATCGTGTTTTTCGGCGGTGGCGTTGGTCATCGGATAGAAGACGTGAGCATAGTACAGCGCCCCTTTGGACGTGGCCCAATCCTTCATCGCAGCCGCCACCGCACTGGCGATGGAAACGTCTAATTTTCCCCCGGTTAAAATCGTGTTTTTGACCGACTTGAATACATCTTTCGGAAGACTGGCCTGCATTTTGCTCAGGGTAAAGACATCGGTTGCCCAGAGGGCCTCTAAACGTTGAGGAATTTTGCTCGGTAGGGGTTTACGGTCTGTGACTTGAGAGATAGCTTGAACACGGGTTCCATAACTCATAAGTATTTTTCCTATTTTGCTGTGTCGTGGATAAAGGGTTACTTTACTTAGGCGATGACAAGTTTCCTACTAACTTTGATGTTGAAGTCCGGTCAGAGGCTATTCTCCGCTTAATAATTTTGATCCCACGGCACAAGCTTCTGTCCGGTTTTTATTTATCTGCTTACGCCGGCCTCTTTTCCGATCAATGAGCAACACCAGCCTTAATCTTAAGAACAGATGATCGAGAGATTTGTATCAAACATTACAAATCTCCCAAACCCGATCTTTCCCAAGCGATCGCACTGAGAAAACGGGTTTCTTTGAGAAACCCGTTTTCTGGAGATAAAACTCTATACATCTATGCAATCGATAAAAAAGCGATATTTGACAAAATCGGGGGGGGGAGTAAAATGCTGGTGGAATTTGCCCAAAATTGCCCATGAATTTTACAACTAACTTCAAATCTCTCTCTCTGGCTGGTGTTGTCTTCGCCGGCACAGTTAGCGCGATCGCTGGACTGACTATCCTCCCCGTCCAAGCGCTGCCGATCATCTACAATCCGACTCCAACCTTAACGCTTAATGCAGGCTCTGCTACTCCCACCGTTGGAGCCTTAGTCAACACTGCCAACGGCAATGGGTTGACTGGACCTGGAAACGCTTTGCAGCAACAGCACGTCGGAGGTAGCAATGGAGCTAATTTCTGGGGAGTACGTTTAGAAAGCGGGACGACTCCTGCTGATGTCAATCTTGATTTTGATTTTGGCAGTTCTGTGTTCTTAGATACCTTGGCTTTGTGGAATTACAACGCTTTTAATACCACAGCTACTGATCGCGGAATCAAGGATTTCACACTAATTCTCTCCAATAACTCCGACTTTAGCAGTCCAGTTTATGTATCAGGAACCCTAACACTACCTGAAGGTACGGCAACTAACATACCAGCGACAATCTTTTCCTTTCCTTTAATTCAAGCCCAATATGCTAGAATTGATGTAGCAAACAATTGGTTCGTTGGTTGGACAGCACCAGGGCCTATTGGTCTCTCTGAAGTTCGCTTTGCCCAGACTGTTCCTGTTCCCGAATCAAATTCTGTCTTAGGTTTGCTGGCCCTAGGCTTACTGGGAACGGCAGCGGCACTTAAGCGCCATTGGAACTGAGAAAACGGAAGAAAACGGGTTTCTTTGAGAAACCCGTTTTCTGTTTAAGCGCCATTTGGACTGAGAAAACGGGTTTCTTTGACAAGAAAACGGAAGAAAACGGGTTTCTTTGAGAACAAAGAAGAAAACCAAAGAAGAAAACGGGTTTCTTTAAGAAGAAAACGGAAGAAAACTGATTTCTTTGAGAAACCCGTTTTCTGCTTAAGCGCCATTGGAACTGAGAAAACGGGTTTCTTTGAGAAACCCGTTTTCTGAACTTTTGGAGATCGCTAGGGATTGCTAACTCGCGCTAGACTAGATTAAAATAATTAATTAACTCCCAATCATTTGTTTAATCATGAGTCAAGCTGCTGCAATCAATACTAAACTAATTGATTCTCTTGCTCAAATTATCCTTTCCTTAACTGACGAAGAACAACAGCTTCTGCTACAAAAAATCCAGCATCCAGCCTTATCTGATCTCGATTTTCAGCAAGGTTTTCCCTTTGATGTTCAAATTCCTAATACAGAAACGCTCGCCGCCATTGAAGAAGTAGAAAAACATCCTGAGCGTCTTAAGCGTTATAGCAGCGTCGGGCAGATGTTCGAGGATTGGAACAGTGATTAAGACAACCCAAGTGCGGATTCCTGCCTTGATGCGTAGTGTCGAAGAAATTAAACTTGAATGGAGTTAAATATGGATTTTGTAGTCGCGCAGCTAGAAAACGGGTTTCTCAAAGAAACCCGTTTTCTCTCAAAGAAACCCGTTTTCTCTCAAAGAAACCCGTTTTCTCTCAAAGAAACCCGTTTTCTCTCAAAGAAACCCCTTTTCTGGACTGTCAATCTCTTGTCTCGATTAATTCGGGGACAAGTTCAGGTATAAAACCGGGTTCAGCTAAAGAACCAGTAACATGATGTTCAAAGACTTCTGCGGGGGGAAAAGTTTTCTTGACTTCCTGAGATTGCGGATCCGTAGAAGGTAGCCATTTAATTAGGGGTAAAGGTAGGAGAGTAGAGAGATTAGTAATCACCACCAATAACCAAAGGTTATCAAAATTAGTTTCGGTGACTCCCAACCAATGGGTTAATAAAGCGCCGATTTCTTGGGAAACTAATCCTGACATATTCCAGATAGACATTAATAAAGCGAATAGAGATGCTTCAATGCCCACGGGACAAAGACGCGCTGATAAAATTAAGACGGGTAAAAAGGCAATTTGTCCCATGACGGTGAGGATGAGACTATCCCCCAAACTAAACCAATGATCGTCAATACCGAGCGCTCGATTAGTATGGGTAACTAAGATTAGGGTAGTCATCCCTAAAAGCGCCGAAATCACCGTACTGCAACCCAAAATTAAACGAAAGGAAATCGCTTTTAAAAACCGTTGATATACCCAGATCCCCAGGATCGAGGCTAAACTGGTGACTAAGCGCACTCGTCCTAAAAATTCCGGTTCAAATCCTAACTCGTTGGTGGTGAAGTAGAAAAAGGCAGAATCGGCGCTAGGGGTAGCCTGCCAGAGAAAAATAAAGGCAGTGGGTAATAAAATTGATTTTTGTCTAATTGCTGACCATAATTGCCCGATTTGCTCCTTGACTTTCGGCGTGGATTGTGATTCATCATTGTTATTCTTGATTTTTTCCTCTGTAATTAAAAACGCCATGGCTGAGGCAATCAGGGGAAAAATAGCCGTGAGAGCGAAGACAGGACGAGTACCAAGGTGTGCCAGTAACCAACCCCCCAGATAAGCCGTAATTAAGCCGCCTAAAGCCGATATTCCCCAAGTTAAGGACTGTAGAGAACCGGATTGAGTGAAGGACTCTTTGCGCGCTCTTTCTACTACCAAAGAATCGACGATGACATCACTAATGGTGACAGAAAGGGAACCAAGCAGGATCGCGGCCATCGCTTGCCAGGCATTCTCCACCACAGTGGCTAGGGCCAACCAAGCTAAAACCCCGAGAATTCCCGATAAAATTAGGTAGGGCCGACGACGATAGCCGAAAATAGGCAAACCATCCGAAAGAAAGCCAAAAGCTGGTTTAATCACCCAAGGAATCGCCGCCACTCCGATTAATGCCCCCATCTGGGAGGGACTCAAGGCCAAATCGTCTTTTAAAAAGAAGCTAACCGCTAATCGGGAGAGTCCGAGAATGCCCTGCACGAAATAAACCCCTAAAATGCCAATTAATTCGGGATTAGGGTCATTTCCGAACAAGATACTCTCTTTAAGGAATTTTTTCCCGCGATCGATGCCAAGGCGATTAATAAGCATGAAGTTTCATAAATATTTGTTACTGTCTCTATAATAATGATTGAGCGCTCGATCGGTGCGTTAGCTGTTAGGGTTTAACTGTTGAGCTTTAGGTTTTGGCGGTTGGGTATTGGGTTTTAGGGTTTTAGGTGAATTTCCCCATAAAAGGCTTATTGTCGTGTTATCGGGAAATTTTCTTGCGATCGCTCTGTTAACATAGCGTTTCTGATTCACAAAAGGTACATTTACGATCCTGAACAGCTTAATCAGCAAAGGTTTAAGTGTGCCGCACAGATGCGAGAACCGCTATATACAGAAAGATTTTTAAAAAAATGTGTATTTGGGGTGATATGGGGAAAGTTTATTTATAATATCTAGTCAGTCCCCAGTGACAAGGCTATTGGATTTTCAATACAAGTCATAAAAGTTTATGAAAAACCTGCTATTCATTTGGATTGTTTATGTTTTTAGTTTATGTGTTACTTCATGTAATCGGTCAAATGATCAGCAATCAATAAAAGTTTTAGATAACCAAGACAACAACGAACAGCAGGAAACATACTATGCAAGTGATATAAATATAAAAATACTACATCCCTCTTCAATTTTTATGAGTCAGATTGGCAATGCACATTCGGCATATAACCCTGAAAACAAATGTCTTACCACTATTGAATTTACATCAGCACCACAATCATGGCAACCACCTTACTTCAAGATATTAGAGTCTAGTGTCGATGGCAAAAAAGAAGAATATAACTTGCCAGGAATTGTCGGCATAAATACTGTTGACAAGAAGGGTAATTTATCTATTTTTTATGGCGAATTATTATCTGCACCTCTCGCAAGTAAGGTATTACAAGTCCGTACCTCTAATCTAAATTGCCAAAAATTGCACCTTACTATTGTACATGGTCTGTCGGCAATGTGAGTGATATCTCCTAGCTATCGCCGTAGGGTGCGTTCCCTAATGCAAGTCCTACTACTCCACTGATCGATTTTGGGGAACGCACCTTGCTCATTCATTGAAGTTGATAAGTCTAGGTGATCTAATATCCTCTGCCAGATTAGCACTTAATTGGGGATAGATCATCTACTTCTTACATTAGTATGATCGCTGCTCTGGTAGTGGTGGAGGGTTCATAAAAAAATGTGCTAATCGGCATAACAGACTTATTGTCGTGTTATTGGGAAAGTTTCTTGCGATCGCTCTATTTGAGAGTAATATAGGGAAAGATTTTTTTTAAAATGTGTATTGGGGGTGATGTGTGGAAAGTTTCCGTACAATATCTAGTTAGTCCCCAGTGACAAAGCCATTGGATTTTCAATAGATGTTATGCTGACCAGTATTTTGCTGTGGTCGATCGCACTTAGCCTGTTGCTAATCAGCTTCACACCTGGAGTATGGTACAAGCTGTGGTTTTTTGAGATTCTGGGGACAGGCTATCTTTGGTTTGCGGGCTTGACTTTGATCTTGCTGTTGGCTCTGTTTTTACCCAGGTTCCGCCCTTCGCGCCGGAAATTGATGATCACGTTAGCTGTCGGACTGGGGTTTTATGCCAGCACAATTGGTACCTGGTATGTTCCGAGGTTGCGAGATGCTAGAACTGGTGGTTTCCCATTGACTGTAATGACCTACAACGTCAACTACCAACTATGGGAGACCAGTGCCGTGACTAACCTAGTTCGGGCAAATCCCGTAGTGGGACTTAAACGCTAAATAAAGATCAAATCGAGTATAATCGTTAAAGAATAAGCACTTTACGTTGAAAGAGCAGCGATGAAAGAGACAACCCCAGCCGCGATGCCCCCATGCTTTGACCGATGGTGTCGGCGGTTTGACAATTGCTTCAAAAACGAAGCGCAAAAAAACGGCTTCAGACAATATTTAGGAGGATTATTAGGGGAAAGTGAGAGGAAAAACCT
>NZ_JACJQV010000186.1 GCF_014696875.1 Microcystis wesenbergii FACHB-1317
CTAATTGAAATATGCCAGCGTCCAGACGGATGTAATCTGACTGTTACTGTACTTGGGTCACAGCTTTCTGGTATTTGTCTTGACCATCGAATAGGTAAAGGTTCTGTGCATTTAGCTAAATAGATTTGTTTGTCTTTAAATTTAAAAGCAGACTTAGTAAATTCGGCACTTCCTCCCTGATGTTTTTTCTTAAAGTTAGGATACTTAGTACGACCAGCAAAGAAATTAGTGAAAGCTGTTTGTAGGTGTCTTAACCCTTGTTGTAAAGGTACACAGCTAACTTCGTTTAAAAAGTCTAATTCTTCTTGCTTTTTCCAATCGGTTAGCATTGAAGAAGTTTCAGTATATCCTACTCTTTCTTGTCTTTCATACCAAGCTTGTGTTCTGAGATGGAGAGCTTTATTGTCAACCAATCTTACACAGCCCAAAGTGCGCCGCAATAGCGACTCTTGTTCGGGTGTTGGGTAAAATCGGTAAGAATAGGCTTTTTCCATACCTCACATTTTAGCATATATTTCGTAAACGATGCTCATATTTAACAGTAAAGCCGTCGTAGAACGACGGGGTTTCAGACCCAAAATTTTCGATGATTGTTTCTCCTCTGGTGGATATTCAAAACGTTCGATGAAGTTCTCGACTCTGCTTCTCAGCACATCAGGGTTAAGGGAGGGGAATCGAAAAAATCCCTATCCCCGTTGTTTCAAACCGGTTTCAATAGCAGCAATTACTGTTTCTATGACTTTAACGCGGGCGAAATACTTATCATTTGCCGCCACAATTGTCCAAGGGGCGACGGGGGTGCTAGTACGGGCTACCATGTGATTAACTGCCACATGGTAGAGGGGCTGTTTTTCTCGATTGCGCCAATCTTCATCGGTGAGTTTATGTTGACGATAGGGGTTAGTTTGGCGTTCGTTGAAACGATTTAACTGTTCTTCGGGGCTAATATGTAACCAGAATTTGACTAAAACACAGCCTGAATGGGTTAATTGGGCCTCAAATTCGTTAATTTCTTGATATGCCCGTCGCCAATCCATATCTTTAGCGAATCCTTCCACTCTCTCCACTAAAACCCGTCCATACCAACTGCGATCGAATATACCGATAGTTTTGGCTGCGGGTAATTTGCGCCAGAAGCGCCAGAGATAATGATAGCGGTGTTCTTCCTCCGTCGGGGCAGCAAAGGCAATCACTTGATAACTGCGAGGATCGAGGGTATCGGTTAAGCGTTTGATCGCACCTCCCTTACCGGCGGCATCCCACCCTTCAAAGAGGACTAAAACGGGAATATTTGCCTGAAAAATCTCTAATTGCAGTTTTCTTAATTCCACCTGTGCCTGACGCAAACGGATTTTATAGTCTTCTTTTTCCAATTTGGCACTTAAGTCCACTCTCCCTAGATAATCGGGTTCCGTGGGCAGTAATTGGGCTTGGGGTGGTAGATTGACAGGGGGTTCGATCGGTAATTGGCGCTGATCCAAGGCTTGAGCGATCGTACCGACTAATTGGGAGAGAACTTTTACCCGGGCCCAACGTTGACAGTTGCCCTCCACCAATATCCAAGGGGCGGCCCCCGTGCTAGTGTAGGTAATCATTTCCTCGGCTAAACTGGCATACTCATCATAACGTTTGGCCTGCTGCCAATCTTCCGGACGCACGCGCCAAGATTCTAGCTCATTTTCGGCGTATTCTTTGATGCGTGACTTTAATTCCTTTTGACTGAGGTGAATCCAGAATTTAGCGATCGCAACCCGATCATCAAATAATTGTCGCTCAAAGGTGTTGATATCGCGCATGACTAGGGGAATCTGGGAGGAGGGCAATTTGTTTAAGAGTCGATCCTCTAGTAGATGGGTGTACCAACTGTGATAAAAAATGCCGATACTGCCTTTTGCGGGCAGTTTTTGCCAAAATCGCCACAAAAACGGGTAACTTTCCTCTTGGGGGGAAGGGGTTAAAATTGGATGGACGGTAAAACCGCGAGGATCCATATAGTTAACCATTTTTTTGACTAAAGTTCCCTTCCCTGCCGCCGCCCAACCTTCCAAAACCACCACCACGGGTAATTTACATTCCCAACAGGACTGCTGTAGCGATCGCAGTTGCTGCATTAAATCTTTAATTTGTGATTGATAAGTTTCTTTGTCAAGGGAAAGAGATAGATCGAGGGGACTTAACATGATGGTCAAATAAGTAGGTAGGTGTTAAAAATTGTCAGACACCCCCCTTATCAAGGGGGGCAGGGGGGATCGGCACTACCCTTATCAAGGGGGGATTAAGGGGGTATCCAAGACAATATCTATCTTCAATTTAATTATAACGACTTACTTAAAAGCAAAATTAGGGTATAAAGTTATAGACAAGTCAATTTCAAATAGGTATGATCGCGTGTCTCAAGTTAAACCTACCATTCTCGTCACTGGCGGTGCGGGTTATATTGGTTCCCATGCAGTTCTAGCGCTCAAAAATGCCGGTTATTCCGTCATCGTACTCGATAACTTATCCTACGGTCACGCCGAAATTATTAAGGATATATTAAAAGTTGAGTTAATTGTCGGTGATACCAGGGATCGATCGCTGCTGGATAATTTATTTGCTAGTCGTGATCTTGCCGCTGTCATGCACTTTGCCGCTTTTATTGCCGTGGGGGAATCGGTGCAAGAACCGGCTATTTACTATCAAAATAATGTTAGTGGTAGTCTGACTCTTTTGCAAGCGATGATCGCCGCCGATGTGAAGAAATTTGTTTTTTCTTCCACCTGTGCCATTTATGGAATGCCCAAGGAAATTCCGATGACGGAAAGTCATCCCCATCATCCCCTCAGTCCCTACGCAGCCAGTAAGGAAATGGTGGAACAAATTCTTAGGGATTTTGATCGGGCCTATGGTTTAAAATCGGTGGCTTTCCGTTATTTTAATGCTTCAGGAGCCGATCCCAGTGGTTTATTAGGGGAAGATCACCAACCGGAAACCCATTTAATTCCCCTGGCTTTATTAACTGCCCTGAAAAAACGGGATTCCCTGTCAATTTTCGGCACGGATTATGATACTCCCGATGGTACTGCTGTTCGCGATTATATCCATGTTAATGATTTAGCACAGGCTCACGTTTTAGGCTTAGAATATCTCTTAAATGGTGGCGAAAGCAATGTGTTTAATTTGGGCAATGGTAACGGTTTTTCCGTGCGTGAAGTGATTGAAACAGCGCAAGCGGTAACTGGTTTAGATATTCCCGTCATCGAAAGTCCCAGAAGGGCAGGCGATGCCCCTATTTTAATCGGCAGTAGTGATAAAGCTAAACAGGTTCTCGGTTGGCATCCCCAATATGCCGATCTCAAGGTAATAGTTGAACACGCCTGGAATTGGCATCAAAAAAGACACGCTTAACAGCGATTGAGTGCTAAACTTTAGTATTATCAGATTGAACAATTCTAAGTAAGTGGTTTCAATTAAATTGAAGATATATTTTGTCTTTGATCCCCCCTTAATCCCCCCTTGATAAGGGGGGTATTTGACAATTTTGAACACCCACCTACTTATCAGTCGATAACAGTAAAAAACTGCTAGAGGCTGATAGTTCACTGCTATAAGCTTCTCTAGAATCATCTCGAATACAATGCTATGAATAACAAAATAATCTTAATATTTATAGGCTTGACTTTTTTAGCAAGTTGTGCTGATAGTAAACAGTTTCAATGTCAAAAAATCTATCAGATTGCCAACGAGGTGGCCCAAGAAACCAAATCCTTAACCAAGGGTCAAGGGACAGAAATTGACCAAAAAAGTTGGCTATTAGCCGCCGATAAAATCGAACAGGCCGCAGAAAATATGAAAAAATTAGCAGTGAAGTATCCTGAACTAGAGAAATATAAGACCGCTTTCGCTCAGGTTTATGAAGATTATGCCACTGCCACTCGTGAAATAATTCAAGTTATCGAAACTCGCAATAAAAACGGGGCAAAATTAGCACAGGAAAAGGTCAGAAAAGCCGGCCAATTAGAAAAAGAAACTGGCGAAGCTTTTAATACCTATTGTCAAGCACAGTAAGGCAGTTATCAGTTATCAGTTATCAGTTATCAGTTAGAAGGTGTTGGGGTTTTGGGGTATTAGTTAAAATTTCCCCATTTCCCCATTTCCCTATCTCCCCATCACCTCACTTCTGTACTTTAGGGTTTAATTGCGTACAAAGTGCCGACATTTTTACTGCGAGGCATCCTGGAAAAGATGATAAAACCGAAGTCTTGCAGATGTTTGACTAAAGCATCGGGGCCCTTTTTATGCCATTCCATCATGACAATTTTCATCTGTCCCAATTGACCAGTTGCCGCTAAAGAATCGAGGATTTCGTATTCGGAACCTTCACAATCAATCTTGGCAACAATATCGGTATCGGGATAGTCAGAGGTAATACCTTTAAACACATCGGTGAAAGGTTTCAGAATTAAATCGGCTGTAGCGGTTTGTTTCGAGGCAAAAGGTTTTAATTGGTTGTCAATACCAGAAATACCAACACTACCTTTCACGGTGTAATCGTATTCGACTTGAATAATTTCATCCCGAGCGCCGACTCCATAATCAAAAGCTTTAATCTTCTCCGCTAGATTGGGATTGAGGGCAAAATTTCTGAAAGCTTGGTCGTAGGTAGCCTTAAAAGGTTCGTAACTATAGACAGCTTTCACATTAGCTCGATTGGCAAAAAAGAGACTAGCAAAACCCGTATTCATACCGATATCGATCGCTACACAGGGCTTGTCATAGAGGAAATTATATACACCTAAAAGGAAAATTTCATGGGCGATATCCAAATCCTGTCCCGTCTCGATAATTAACTTAACTCCATCGATCTCGATAATTAATTCCTGTTGCTCATCAATATAAAATTGACAATCAGCCAGAGCTTTTAAGGCTTTAGCTTTGTTAAAAACTTTACTAGCCAAGAGGAAATCCTGCTTATTTTTGCTTAAACTGATACCTAAAGGTTTATAAAAAAGTTGACCAGATTTAGCATCATATTCCACATAATTAGGACTAATATTATGCTCTGCCAACTGACTAGACCAATATTGATCAGCAATATGGGGATAATTCTTAAATTGTCGATAGCGTTTATGTGCATCTAACAGTTTTTGGTAAAGCATTGCTTGTCTAGCCTCAATTTTTTAGGATTGCTGGAGGTAATTTTATGGACAAGTCTGACAAAATTTGATAGGCTTGTCAAGAAAATCCCTCTTCTGTGAGCATCAGAAGTCAGGAAACCCATCTCAAACAAGGTAACACAGACCATCAGGAGTTAACAAGCCTTGAATTACTCTGATTTTATATTTTGGTGGATATTAATCCTTTTTAGCGTTCCTTTCCTAACGGCGCGCTATATAGCGAAGTCCTTCAATCTCTGGCGAGGTGTTTTTGATGGGGTCGGATTAGCGGCACTGTCCCTGATCCTGTTTTATTACGCCAGTCGCACCAGTTTCCTCGTTTTCATCGTCTCCCTAGCCTTTAACTACATTATGGTCTGGCTAGTGCTGAAAATGAGCGGCTGGAAAGCGAATCTCCTAGCCACTATCGTTATCGTCATCGATATTCTCGTCCTTGCCTACTTCAAGTATTTCGGCTTTTTTGTGCAGGAAATCATCGGATTGGTCGTTTCTCTCCCCCCTAACTGGAAGGAACTTTCCCCAATTCCCGTGCCTAGCCAAATACCGCCGGGGGTATCCTTCTATACCTTCCAGATGGTGGCTTTCGTGGTGGACTCCCTACGGGAAAAGAAAAAGAAACCCCTAGCCGTCCTCGATTATGTCAATTTTATCTCCTTTTTCCCGCAAATTGTCGCAGGTCCGATCGAGCGTCGCCGGGATTTATTACCACAAATGGAGGGATTTCGCCTCAAATTTACAGGAGAAAACTTCGAGAAGGGTTTGCGTTGGCTTTCCCTCGGTTTATTTATGAAATTTGTCCTCGCCGATAACATTGCGCCCTACATCGAATTAGATAAGATGATCGATAATGCTTGGTATATCTGGTTTGAGGCCTTTTTATTCACCCTGAGAATCTATTTTGACTTCGGTGGTTATAGCTTTATTGCTGTCGGTTTAGCCTATTTTGTCGGGGTTAGATTAGAATTAAACTTTTTAGCCCCCTACACATCCCAAAGTATTAACGAATTTTGGCGACGTTGGCATATTACCCTTAGCACTTGGTTTCGGGATTATGTATTTTTACCCCTAATGGGTTCCAATAAAAATTGGGCGCCTTTTTATCTATTCATTACCTTTACTCTTTCAGGTTTTTGGCACGGGGCGGCTTGGAATTTTATCTTTTGGGGCGCTTACCACGGGGCATTATTATTATTACTGCGTTATCTAGGTCGACCTTTCTATGCTTTCGTCGGGAAATACGTTTCTCAGCCGCAAATTGTCTCCTGGGCTTTAACGCAATTGGCTGTCATTTTTGGTTGTCTCTTTTTCATGGAGATGAACACCAGAAGATTAATCGGCAAAGTGCTGGTTATTGCCAATCCTTTCAATTATTCCTTAGCTAATATCGCTGAGATTTTTAGTTCCTATAGTCTCAATCAAGGAGCAGTTTTAAGCGTTGCTTTAGTTCTTGGTATCATTGTTTTAATCCTCGAACATCTGGCTATTGCTCAGAAAAAGTTTGAATATGAACTATTACTATCGCCTTGGATGTCTAAAATATTGCTAGGTTTAACTATTCTCCTAGCTTCCACTAATACCGGTGACTTTATTTACTTTGAATTCTGATGAATACTAAATCCTTTAACCCTTTCCCCTGGTTAGCCTCTCTGGGAGTCGCTTGGTCCCTCGGCTTTGTTTATAATGTCATCTACGGTGGCGAATTAAGCTGGTTGCGGATGATGTACGAGGAAAAATCAGCGATCGCATCTAGTACCGAAGGACCGCGGCGTTTAATCGTCACGGCGGGATCGGGGGCGCATTATAGCATAAATTCGGAATTAATGGCCAAAGAATTGGGAATGCCCGTGGTTAACTTCGGTTTACAGGGGGATATCGGCTTAAATGTCATTGCCGCTATGATTCTCGAAAAAGCGCGCCAAGGAGACGTAATTCTGCTGATTCCTGAATATCTCATGCTCATGGATGAGGACGGTTTTAATCGCGGCGAAGGACTTTGGGGATCGGCTCCTTTTAGCGTCGCTATTGGCAAACCGGGGTTAGGTGGGATACCTTTAAAAACCATGATCGAGGATACTTGGTTATTAGGTATTCCGGGGATGCGTGCAGTCACTAAATCCACGGTTGATTTATTCACTAAAGGCAGAATGACGGGTTATCTTTCCGATCCGATTACTAATACAGGTGATCCGACTATAGTTAAGGAAAGAACAGGGAAATGGTGGCAAATGACCTTTGATACTCCTGCTTCTCCTCACTCGATTAAATTGATTGAAAAACTCAAGAAAGATTTAGAAGCAAAAGGGGCGACTTTAGTGGTTTCTTTGCCCTGGGTTTATGCTAAAAATGATGGTAAAACCGTTGCTAATATTCGCAAATCTGCCGAAGAATTAAGTCGGGTTGTGCCAACAATTTACGACCCAAAAGACTTGAATATTAAGACCGATTCTACCATTTTTGCTGATACCCATTATCATCTTTTGCCTCCAGAGAGAATTATTCGTTCAGAACAATTAGTTTCGGAACTGAAACCCATCCTAAACACAACTGAGAATAAAAATCCATGAATAAACCTATAACTAAGATTTGCATTCTGGGGGGTGGTTTTGGAGGGTTATATACGGCGCTCGATCTGAGTCGATTAACAGCAGTAAAATCAGGTCAATGGCAAATAACTTTAGTCGAACCGAAAGACCATTTTCTCTTTACTCCCCTTCTCTATGAACTAATTACAGGAGAATTGCAACGCTGGGAAATTGCCCCCTCCTACCGTCAATTATTAACAGGAACTAAGGTTAATTTAAAAACTCAAAAAGCCAGTAATATTGACTTAAACAATCATCGAGTATATTTAGAAAATGAGGAAGTTATAGATTATGATTACCTCGTTTTAGCGGTGGGAGTGCGGAATCGTTGGCCGGCTATACCGGGGTTAGCCGATTATGGGCTGACTTTTCGGAGTTTAGAGGATGTGGAAAAATTACAAACGGCAATTCATGAATTAGAAACTCAAGGAAAATCCTCAATTAATTTAGCAATTATTGGCGGCGGTCCTAATGGGGTAGAATTAGCCTGTAAGGTAGCTGATGGTTTAGGAAAAAAAGGCAAAGTTCATCTAGTGGAAAAGAACGAGGAAATACTGCAAAACTTCCCTAAATCGGTGCGTGTTGCTTCCTATCGTTCCCTTTTAGCCAAGAATGTTAGTCTCTATTTAAACACAGGATTAAAGGAAGTTGCAGCTAATTCCATAACCGTATTTAAAGATAATACAAATGAAGTTATCCCCATTGATTTATTATTGTGGACAGCAGGAACCCAAGCACAGGATTGGATCAATAATTTAGATTGTCAGAAAACAGCACAAGGCAAATTATTAACCCGCTCCAGTTTACAATTAATCGACTATCCCGAAGTTTTTGCCCTTGGGGATCTAGCCGAAATTTATCCTAATAAACAGGTAATTCCTGCCACAGCACAGGCAGCCTATCAAGCAGCCAGTGTAGTAGCCAAAAATATCTCGGCAGTGATTAGAAAAAAATCGCCCCAACCCTATTATTATCTGCATTTAGGTGATATGTTAACCCTGGGTAAACAATCAGCCCTTGTCTCCAGTTTTGGCATTAATATTACTGGTAGATTGGCTGATATAATGCGTCGATTTGTCTATATACTGCGTTTACCCAGCAAACGCCATCAATTGAAAGTGTTTCAACATTGGGCAAAAAAAATTCTTCTCCGACTCCGTTATTCACAGGTGTTATCTAATACTAAATCCGTTGAGTATAGGCTACATATTAGGAGAGGAAAAAGGCAAAAGGGAGAATAAATAATCAGTTCCAACCAGGTTGTTAGTCCTTACACAATTGGCTACAATAGTCCTACACAAGCTACGAGAGAAAAGTATGCCTGAATTAAAAATTAGCATTAGTGAGGCTGCTCACAAAACGCTGTTAGCACTCGTTGACTCCTCTGGGGATACGCTCCCAACAGTATTAGACAAAGCCATCGAAAATTATCGCAGATATGTTTTTCTAGTTCAAGCGAATGAAGCCTTCGCCGCCTTAAGGAAGAATGAGACTTTATGGCAAGAGGAAATTTCTGAAAGGCAGACATGGGAGCAAACTCTCGCTGATGGAGTAGAAGGGTAGTGGCAGAAATTACCAGAGGAGAAATATGGCTAGCAGATCTTAATCCAGTAAGGGGGCATGAACAGGCTGGTAAGCGTCCATGTTTAGTGATTTCAGCAGACCTGTTTAATCAGGGTGTATCTGGCTTAGTTGTTGTTTTGCCAGTAACTTCTAAAGACAAAGGAATCCCTTTTCACCTAAAAGTGGAACCCCCAGAGGGAGGAGTGAAAATGCCCAAGTTTTATCAAGTGCGAGGACGTAAGATCAATATCAGTAGAACGACTTGAGAAGCGATGGGGAACTGTATCCTCAGAAACGCTGGCATTGGTTGAAGACAGACTGAGAATCTTAATGGGACTGTATTGACATCCTCGCCGCCGTAAAACGGACGGCGATTCCCAAACCTCACGATTTGGGTTTCTGCTTCTTTCCCGAAGGATTTTTCGCACCTGCCTTAACAGATTTACTCTGTTCT